>NZ_JBEXMJ010000002.1:141565-155443 GCF_040610475.1 Actinopolymorpha sp. NPDC004070
CCAGTGGATACGCCCGCGTTCGTCGGGGTTGTGACGATCGTGCTCCCACCACGCGGTGATGCTCCCGGCGGGCTCGCCCCCGAGCGTCTCCACGAAGAACATGCGGTCGGACAGCAGCGTGGGGTCCGTGCCGAACTCCCGTACGAACAGGTCCGGCTTCACGTCGATGTACGGCTCGGCCGCGACGTGCAGGTCGGTCCACGTCCGCTCGTCCCCCACCTCGTACGTGCGGAACCGATAGCCCGCCGGCAGCTCGTACTGTGGGACGTCGGCGAAGTCCTCCCGGACCATCCGCACGCCTACGTTGTCAGCTGTCTCGCTCATCCCGGCACATCCCGCGTCGTGGTGGGCAGTTGGCAGAACTTCCCTGTCGGGTCTACACCATGGCAGGGCATCCCGGCCCGCCGGGCACACTCGACGTGCTCTCTGCCGGGGCGCGCCCTGGATCGGCCAGCCGACGGCGGCCGAAGGCGTTGACAGGCCTGCAGGCGGCCGCGCAGTCTGCAGGGCGACCTGAAGGAGGTTCCGCTTCCATGTACCGCCACCTGGGGTTCGGGAACTTGACCAGCGGTGAGTCCCTGGAACTCGCTGCCGTCGACGCCCCGGACCCGGACTGGGCGGACCGGCTGGCGTTCTTCCTGCGCCACAAGGGCGATCCCTACGCCGGCCACATCGAGAGTGCGCTCGACCGGCCGCTGGACGACCTTCGGACCCACTTCTACGTCGGCTGTGTCGACGGCGAGCCGGTCACGCACGTCATGGTCGCGGGAGCTCGTGGCTTCGGGGTGCTGGGCCACGTCTACACGGTGCCGCAGTGGCGGCGCCGCGGCGCCTTCGGTCAGCTCATGGCCGCGCAGATGGAGGACGTCAGGGCGCTGGGATTCACCCACCTCACCCTGTCCACGGGTTACGGCTCCATGCCCTACGACGTCTACAGCTCCTTCGGGTTCCGGTCCGCGGTTCCGGAGTCGGGACAGATGTTCTGGTTCGCCGAGCCCGGGAGCGGGCTCGCACCTGACGTGTCGGGCGGCACGACGATCCGCCGGACCAGGTGGGCCGACTGGGGCGCGTTCTGCTTCGTCCTCGCGCATGCCCCTCTCGCCGGTGAGACTGTTCCGAGGTCACCGGCGCTGGCGATCGAGGAGTGCGGAAGCGCGGAGGGCAGCTTCCTGAAACTGCTCGGTCAACTGGAGCTTGCGGAGGCGCAATCGTACGTTGCGGAGAGCTCGGCCGGAGGAGTCGTCGGGTGGTGCCATGTGGTTCCCAGCCCGCTGACGCTCGGCGGTGCGTGGCTCCTCGACGTCCATGTGCTTCCCGGATTCGAGCATCTCCTCGGCGATCTTCTCGACAGGGTCGACTGGCCGCAGCGCCCCGTCTTCGCGACCACGGCGGATTCCGACATGTACGAACGCCCTATGGCCGTTGCGGGATTCACGAACGCGGCCGTCCTTCCGACCGGAAGGCACGGTCGGCCGGCTCGCAACCTCACGTTCTGGTGGCGTACGCCGGCTACCCGGTGATCTCCGGGGCGTAGAAGGCCGGCAGCGGCTCCGGCCCGGTGTACTTCTGGCAGCTGCACGAAACCGACTCGATGCCGGCCCACCTTCCGCCCTCCCACCGGGCCACCTCGTTGAGTCCGTGGCAGCGGCCCTTCTCCTCGTGGAAGGAAGGGCTGTGTCCGCACCCGCACAGCGGTTTGGCCTCCTCCAGGGCGTGCCGCCGCGGCCGGCCCGGGCCCGGCAGGTAGCGGCCGATCAGGATCCCCACCAGGAGAATGACGGCTCCGATGATCAGTTCCATGAGTTGGTCGCCTCCGGCGTTCAGTCGTGGGAGTTCGTACACGAAATGTCGGCGACCTCCCGTACTGCTTGGGCAACTGCCGTGAAGTCCCTGCGCAGGATCGCGCCGTGGTTGCTGGTGACCTTCGCGCTGACCCGGATGTTCGGGTTGCGTTCGACCACTCTGTCGAGGCCGGCACGGATGCGTTCCTGCTCGTCGCCCCTGCTTCCGAACGACGTGCCGGAAGCGATCACGTACCGGGTCGGGACGGTGATGTTGTCCAGCACGGGGGCCAGTTCGCGTTCCCTGGAGAGTCTGCCGAGCTCGATGTTGCTTTCGGCCTGCTGTTCCGCGCTCATCCGCGGCGTGAGGCCGGTCGGGCGCAGAAGCGGCGTGAACCATCCCATCCGCCGGAACAGCTTCCGGATCCGCTGCTCCATGGCCTCGTCGAGCCAGTCGTACGGAAAAGCGCCGTCGACCAGGACTGCGCCCAGAGCCCGCTCCGGATTGCGGCTCGCCCAGTGCGCTGCCACGACCGCTCCGTAGGACCAGCCCACCAGGAACGCGCGCTCCACGCCCCTGGCTGCGAGAACGGCGTCGACGTCTCGGACGGCGGCTTCGAAGGAGTAGTCCAACGACCGTCTCGACTTCCTGCCGCGGGCCCGCTCGTCGTAGGTGATGTGCCGCCAGTCCGTGCCGAGTTCGGCGACGACCCGCCGCCAGTACCCCTGGGTGGCGAACTGGCCATTGAGGTAGACCACGGGAATACCGGGACCGCCGGAGTCGGTGACGGCCAGAGCGGTGTCGTCCACCGCGACCATGCCGGTCCAGGCCGAGTGGATCGAGGACGTGCTGTTCGTTGTCATGCGACCACCATCCGCGCCGGACCTGACGTGGACCTGACACGGACCTGACAGGGCCAAGCCGAAGTCGCCACGCACACCTGATTGACGCGACCCTTTGGGTGGAATGTCCCTGGATCACACGGCCACACGTTGGTTGTTGATCGGCCGAATCGGAGAGAGGCACTGGTCGGCAGCGAGCCGGCGGCAGTCTTGTTTACAGCGCAGTGGAACTGGCACTCGTGGCCGCGGCAACGATCGCCTTGCGCAGGCAACCGAGCGCTGCCGCGCGAGCGCCGGTCAGGGAAGGCTCGACCGTGAGTTGCGCGGCGCGGACCTCGAGACGCCGGGGCAGGTCGCCGGCAGAAGCATTGATGGTTTCGAGGACGACCGGATGCATTCCCCAGGGACCGCCGACGACGACGGTCTCGGGATCGGCCAGGGCAGCGATGGCCGCGAGCGTTCCGCCGAGAGCCTGGCCGAGTGTCCGGCGTACTGCGGCGCCACCTTGCTCGTCGGTGACAGCGGCAACGAGCCGATCGACGTCGATGGCGGTGGAGCCGGGCTGGCGCAGGTCCAACTGCTCGAAGACGTCGATCAGTGGGGTGGCCCGGCCGTCTCGTCCGCTGGTGACGACGTGGGAGATCTCGCCCGCCATGCCGGTGTGGCCCTTCATCACCTGGCCGTCGCTGACGATCGCGCAGCCGAGTCCCTCGCCGAGGAAGACGTACGCGAAGTCCCTCAGCCGCGGGGCGCCGTGGTCGTCGCGGTGGTCGCGTTCGGCCCGTGCCGCCCAGTTCACGTCGTTGTCGACGACGACCGGCCCACTGGCGTACGGCGCGAGAATCTCCGTCGGATCGAGCTCGCCGATCAGGAACGGCTCGTCCGCGACGTGGACCAGGCGGCCGGTGGAACGGTCGACCGGGCCGGCCGCGCTGACGACCACGAGCCGGATCGACCCGCCGACGCGACCGCGGGCCCGTTCCGCCGCGGCGACCACCGCTGCGGCCACAGCCTCCGGGCCGGCCGGCCTGTCGATCTTCTCCTCGGCCCGCACCAGGGTCTCGCCGTAGGCGTCGACGCCCTCGACCACGATTCCTTCCGGCGCGATGCAGACCGCCAGGGCCGCACCGACATCGGCGGCGAGTGCGTAGTACGACCCGACCCGGCCGCGACCACGCCCGCCCGCACTGCGCTCGCCGGTGTCCACCACGAGCCCCAGCTGCACCAGCCGCCGCACGCTCTCGCCCGTCGTCGGCTTCGACAGGCCGGTCTCGGCGGCCAGCTCGGCACGCGTCATCAGGCGCCGTCGCATCAGGGCCGACAGCACATGCTCGTCGGTCAGGCCGCGGAGCAACTCCGGCGACGGCTTGGCGGGATCCACCCGGCCATTCTAGACAGGGATCTTGCCTAGAAGGCCGGGCACGCCTACAGTCACGTTCAAGTAAGGAGCCGTGACCAGAAGGAGTGGCCATGTCGGCGAGCCCCGTCACCCTGCCCGCACTTCCGCACTGGGAGCAGACGCCGGACGACCTGCCGAAGGCGGTCCGCGAGATCAAGGCCGCGCTGCGCGCCCGGATCGCCGCGTCCGGCCGTACCGTCGAGGAGGTGTTCTCGGTCGTCGAGGACGGCATCCGGGCCGAGGTCGAGCAGATCACCGCCGCGCGCAGGAACGGCGACCCGATCTGGCCGGTCATCGACTACGCCGATATCGCCGCCGGGACGGTCACGTCCGAGCAGGTTGCGCAGCTACGCCGCCGCGGCTGTCTGGTCGTACGCGGGCACTTCGAGCGGGAGCAGGCGCTCGGCTGGGACCGCGACATAGTGGAGTACGTCGAGAGCAACGACTTCTTCGCCAAGTACCGCGGACCCGGGGACGACTTCTTCGGCAGCGTCGGTTCCAAGCCCGAGATCTACCCGATCTACTGGTCGCCCACCCAGATGCAGGCCCGGCAGAGCGACCGGATGGCGCGCGTTCAGGCGTTCCTCAATCATCAGTGGACGTACGCCTCCGACGGCGTGCAGTGGTTCGACCCGGACCGCGACTCGCTCTACCCCGACCGGATCCGGCGCCGCCCACCGGGCACCGACTCCGGCGGGCTCGGTACGCACCTGGACCCCGGCACCCTCGACCTGTGGATGACGCGGGCCAGCCAGAAGGCCTTCGCCCCCTTGTTCGACGGGGCTGTCGAGCAGTACGACCCCTGGCAGGCAGCGAACCGTACCGTCGGCAAGCAGTACCCAGGCAGCACGATGTGCTCGGCGTTCCGCACCTTCCAGGGCTGGACCGCCCTGTCGGACATGGACCACGACCAGGGCGTCCTGCACACGGTCCCGATCGTGGGCGCGATGGCGTACCTCATGCTGCGGCCGCTGCTGCCCGACGTGCCCGAGGACGACATGTGCGGCGTCACTGTCAACCAGGTCTTTCCTGTCAGCGAGAAATGGCATCCGCTGTTGATGGAAGCCCTCACCGGCATCCCGGACGTGAAGGCCGGCGACTCCGTCTGGTGGCACTGCGACATGATCCACAGCGTCGCGCCCGTCACGGACCAGAAGGGCTGGGGCAACGTCATCTACATCCCGGCCGCGCCGTGGTGCCCGCGCAACGAGGACTACGCGGCCCAGGTGCGCGAGGCGTTCCTCACCGGCTCGAGCCCGAGCGACTTCCCGGACGAACACTACGAACGCACCTGGCCGAACCGCTTCTCACCGGACGACCTCAACCAGACCGGCCGGCGCGGCCTCGGCCTCGACTGACATCCGTAGGAGCATCCGGGCCACGCGCGTCCCGACGCCAGGCTCATTCGGCGAGGCCGTCAGAGTTAGCGCCAGATCCGCTCCGCCGCTCGCCAACTGGTCCTGATGGCTGCCGTGGTCAGGAGCGGATCGGCGAACTTCAGGACGTCACGCACGAGGTCGCCGAACCGGCGCGGGAGTTCACTGCCATCAATGCCGAGTTGCCCACGAAATGCTGTAAAGGCGCTACTGCGCACTCTTACGAGTTCGCCGATACTCTCCCCGAGCGGTCGGAGCGCAACACCACGATGTCGTGCCGTCGCCTCTACAGCCGCTCGGACGTCGGCGTAGTCAAGGTCGTGCCTGCCGGTGAGAGTCCAGACGTCTGCGTAGTCGCGAACGCGGCTGTTTGCTTCCCCGAGGCTCACCGCAGTGCACAACTTCTCAGCCAACACGGTCGCCAGCGGGTAACCGAGGAGTCGAAGCGGCTGGCCTTCCCGAAGCACTGGATAGGTAAGTTCGACCGGTGCCGGGGTCACTGGGTCTCCGACGTTGATATCGAGCTTCAACTTGGTCTGCGCCTGCTCGATGCGAGCGTCCATCGCGACGCGGACTCCAGCGTAAAGGCCGTCCTCTCGAATACGCGTGGTCCGCAGAGTAGGGACCCGGAATTCGACCCCGTCGTCCTCTCCGAGCGTCAGCAGGCAGATTTCTTGCACCCTTGCGGCAACCGTCGCTTCGTCGGCTCGCAGATTCCGCGCAAGGAGGTCCGCGTCCTGGGTTGGGCGGCGGGCATCGAGAACCGCTAGCAGGAGACCTCCCTTCAGGATGAATTCCTGGTTGTACGCCGAAGCTGCTACACGTGCCAAGAACCGCTCGAGCACGTAGAACGTGAGTAATTCCTGTGTCGATCGGCGCTCCCGACGGGCGCGGTTCTGCAGGTCCAAGTAGGCACGGCCAGCTGCGGTTGCACGCGTCACAGGCATGATCAACTCGCTGTAATTACGTCGATAGCAGCGCGTACCGGCCCAGCAACATGGAGGGTGTGGGCAATCTCGATTACCTCACCGACGCGAGGGTCGCCGGTGGCGATGTAGCGCCGTAAAGCGATGAGAGCCGTCGCCTCCCCAACCTGTCTCCGCAGGCGGAACACGTCGACCACACTCCGCGGGGCGGAGTAGACCCTGATCGCTTCCCCCGGGGCGGCGTCGACGAGCTCTACTCCCAGCTCGAAGGTTGTGGCATCAAAGCGAGATACCTGGGTCGGCGGATAGTCGATGGCAGGCGGCCGGCTTGTCCGGGGAACCGCGATCTGCACCGCTGGAGGCACCTGGTCTGTCAGGTCGTGCACGGCAAGGGCAGAGGTCAGGCACACCACCGCTCGCGGCGCCCGGCGGGCGACAGCAAGCAGGTCGGGGAACCGGGGCGCCGGCTCGCCGGACTTACGGAACACTCCGCGCGAAAGCTCCATCAACGCGGCTTGGTCGCGCAGCCGGTACAGATCGCGCAAGTGCAGACCGACCTGCCTCGCCTCACCGGTCGTGAACGTCCCCGGCAATCGTCCCAGCCGCTCACTCCAGACCATGGATAGAAATGTAGCCAGGAAGGGGCGACCTGGCAACAGTTGTATCCACGTGCACCGACGCCCAGGCCCTTCACCACCGCCGTACGGGTCTCGGACTTGACCAGGTGGGCTTCTTACCGGCAACCGCTCTGCCGATCGATCGCCGCAGCGGAGTACGCACGCTTCCAGGGATGGACCCAGAAGGTCCCGGCGTCCCGCGTCCACGGGATCTTGTCAGGTCGGAAGGCTGTTCCGGTGGTGGAGAGACGGGAATCCATCTCGACCGAGATGAGCTGGTCGTTCTGGTAGCTCGCCGGCAGCTGACCCGACTGCCCACAGTGCGGTGAGCGTACTGTCGGCGCCTCAGAAGCGGAACCGGACGATGCGGACGGACCGCTTCATGCCCGGGAGCAGGTTCAGGACGCGGTACATGCGGCGTACGTTCGCGGGCGCCTTGGCCATCAGCACTGGTGAGTCGTTCATCGGCGCCTCGTCGACGTACTCGAGCCGCTGATGCCAGTCGGTCAACGCGGCCGGGTCGTCGAAACCGCTGTGGAACCTCGTGCCGTACTTGCGCAACATGGGATCCCACTTCGAGGTACGCCACGCCCAGACCGTCACCAGGTCCAGCTGTATCTGACCGGTGGGGAACGCGTCGACGACGCTGGTCAGCAACTGTCGCACGTCGATCTCGGTCAGGTAGGGCACCAGCCCCTCGGCGATCATCAGCACCGGCCGGCCGCGGGGAATGCGGTCCAGCCAGGTCAGGTCGGTGACGCTGGAGCCGATCAGGGTGTAGTGCTCGCGCGGCGGCAGGAGACGCTTGCGCAGTTCGATGATGGACGGGTAGTCCAGGTCGTACCACTCGACGGTCGCGGGCGGGTCGATCCGGTACACCCGGGCATCGAGCCCGCAGCCCAGGTGCAGCACCACCGCGTCGGGATGCTCGGCGAGGAAGCTTCGGGCCCAGTCGTCGTGGGCCTTCGCGCGCACGACGGCGACCAGACCCATCTGGCTGCTGCCGAACCTGCGCTTGTCGTAGTCGGGGTCGAGCCCCCGCATGGCCTGCTCGGCGTACCGGTCACCGAGGATGGGGTCCGGCAGGCGGTTGTCCAGTGCCTTGGCACGCAGGATGGGGCTGAGGGTCTTCTGCACGCCGACGAGTTCGGTGTCGTTCACGCCGTCGACGCTACTCTCGTTTCACGAATTTTGTGAAGTCTGTGACAAAGTTGGGTTCGTTGAGGTCGTGAGGCGGAGGGAAGGTGCAGCCATGGGAGCGGACGAGACCGCCGTCGCCGCGTTCCGGGAACGGTTCGCGCAGATCATGGTCGACTCCGGCATGCCCCGGATGGCCGCGCGGGTGTACGCCGCGCTGATGGTCGCCGACGACGGCAAGCTGTCCGCGTCCGAGCTCGCCACGCAGCTGGGTGCCGGCGCCTCGGCGATCTCGGGGGCGGTCAAGTATCTGGTGCAGGTACGACTGGTCGAACGCGGTCGCGAACCCGGCAGCCGTCACGACTTCTGCCGGATCCACGAGCACACCTGGAGCCACTTCATCAGCCAGTCCGACCCGGTGCTGGTCCAGGTGCAGGCGGGCGCCGAGGAGGGCGCCGCGCTCCTGGGTCCGGACTCACCCGCCGGGCGGCGAATGGACGAGACCAGCCGGTTCTTCGTGTTCCTGCGCGAGGAGATCAAGGAGTCGATGGCGAAGTGGCGGAAGCTTCAGGCGGCCGAACGCGAGGCCGGCTAGCCCGGGATCTGGCGCGGCGGAAGACCACCGGCCGATGAGTTTTCGGGACCACGCATGTCTGCCTTGTGGAAACGACACGACCAGGGAGGCACCCTTGCGCACGCTCGCCGTCACCCAGAACATCACCGTCGACGGCTCGATCGAGATGCTGGACGACTGGTTCGATCCGCAAAGTCAGGGCGACGTCGACAGTGCGAACCTCCTGGAGGAGCTGCACCGGCAGGACAGCCGCGCGGACGGGTTCCTCGTGGGGCGGCAGACGTTCGAGGCTCTGCGCGGGTACTGGCCCCAGCAGACCGACGACGCGACGGGGGTCACCGACTATCTGAACCGGGTTCAGAAGTACGTGATCTCCACGACGATGACCGACCCGCGGTGGCAGAACTCCACGGTCCTGTCCGGCGACCCCGTCGAGGAGGTCCGCGCGCTGAAGGCGAAGCCGGGCGCGGACATCGTGGTCACCGGGAGCATCACGCTCTGCCACACCCTGATCGAGGCCGGCCTGGTCGACGAGTACCGGTTGTTCGTCTACCCCGTCGTCCAGGGCCGCGGGCGGCGACTGTTCCCCGACGGGTTCGCGGTGCCGGCGCTGAGGCTGCTGGACGCGATGGCCTTCCGTTCCGGAATCACCTTCTCGCGGTACGCGCCGGCCTGACCCGTTCGGCCTGCGTGCGGATCAGGAAGGGCCGGCACCCGACCCGGACCAGGCAGCGACGACCAGTCGGTTGATCTGCTCACGCGTACGCCGGTAGTGGTTCGGGTCGTAGCTGTAGGCGTCGAACCTGAGTGACCCGCCGGCGCCGTCGGTGTCGATGATGCGCATGACCGCGTCCTTGCCCGCCACGTCGCGCAGCGCCTGCATCGCTCGATGGTCGCGCATGGCCGCCGCGAACACCTTGAACCTGATCGAGTCCAGCGGCTGACCGTTCGGTCCGGGATAGACGATGAACGGGTCGCCGGCCGGGAACCCGCCACCGGCGCAGGTGTCCTGGAACGGGTCGACGTGCGAGCGCGAACCGACCGAGTTGTAGAAGTTGAATCCCCAGTGCAGGAAACCCGACACGTCGAACGCGAACAACTGGTGCCCGAGAACGCGGTTACGCAGCGACGGCAGACCGATGAACCGGTTGGAGACGTCGCGCTGCTGCGAAACGCAGTAATAGACCCAGAGATCGTCGATCTTCGCGTCCAGGAAGGGGCCGATCGCATTGGTGGCCACCACCGGAACCGGCACCACGCCGTTCTGGTAGAACGCGAAGTCGCTGAGGGCGTCGACAATGGTGCAGCCGGACAGCAGATCCGTGATCACCGCACGCGCGGCTTCGTAGGTGGCGAGTGCCTTCTCACCGTGCGGCTCGTCGGAGACGTGATAGATGACGTCGCCGGACCACTGCGCGGCCAGGAACTTCCGTAGCTCCGGCACGAGCTGTTCGAGCAGCTCGCGGTACGCCGGGTCCGTGGCGGCGACGTGCCAGCCGAACTTGTGCACGACCTGGCCGTCTTCCTCGACATAGATCGCCGGAGTCGCCTCGGCGCCCCACTGCGTGAAGAAGTGCGCGATCTCGACCTGGGCCAGGCCGTGCTTGCGGCACAGCTCCAGCCAGCGGCCGAGCTTGTCGAAGCCGAACGAGTACCGGCCGGCGGAGTAGCTGATGTCGAGAAGCTGGACGGGAGTTCTCGTGGTGCCGCGGGCGGTGTCCAGCGGCGGCGTCCACACCGGCGTGAGGACCGACGTCGCACCCATCTCGGCGGCCCGGCCGAGGAAGTTGTCGATGGCGTTCCAGTGCTCTTCGCTGTAGACCGGCACGTCGTAGTAGTGCGCCAGACCGTCGCAGTGGAACCAGTGCGTGTTGACGATGTCGAGCGGTGGCAGTTCGTACGGGAAAACCTCGAACTCGACCGTGTCCTCGAAAAGGGGATCACCATCGGCGGTGCGTGCGGTGATCGTCAACCGGTGAACTCCGGCGTCCGCCGCGTCGTCGACCCGCAGGTCGACCCAGACCGCACGCCACCAGCCGAACAACGGCATGACCTCGCCGTCCACGGCCGGTCGGAGCAGGTCCGGATACAGGCCCGGCGCCTCGCGGTCGTATCGGTCGTCGTGCAGCCCGGGATAGGCCATCGTCGTGCACGGGACGAGCTCGACCGTGTGCAGGGTCGCGAACCGGCTCGAGTCTCCCGTCAACTCGAAGACGATCGGCCGAAGGTCCGGGGAGCGGCCGTCGAGCGGCGGCCTGAACGCGACCTGCACAGACCCGGTCTCGCCGAGGAAGAGGCTCTGCGGGATGGACCGGTCGAGTGGACGCGGATCGCCATCGGTGTAGACCTTCTCCAGCGAGTCGGTGGTCACGAACGACCACCCGGTCGATGCCGTGCTCATACTGTCGTCGCTCCCTTGCCGGCGGAACAGCGCGCGGACGAATGTCGCGCTGTGCGTGTCACATCGTAGGTGAGCGGCCGCAGTGGCGAGCATGGCGATCGCAGCTCTCGGCAGACCTGCCGCAGGACGCTGACGGCTGCCTCTTACACAGCCGGGGAAGACGACGCGGTTATCCAGCCCGTGACCGTGTCGGCGCACCCTGCTGATGCTGCCGGTCGGCCGGGTCCACCTGACGTCGGCCTGCCCGCCACGCCCAAGCCCGCCGACCTGGCGCGGGGATGGCCCTACGCCGCGTTGCGCCTGGTCCGCGTCCTCGCCCGGCCCTGATCCCAAAGGCGCCTGTCCCTCACTCAGCCGCAGTTGTTCGTGCTGGTGACCACCACGTCGTCCGTCGCCTCCGTGAGCGCGTACTTCTTGCCCTGGATGATCAGTGGGATCTGGATCTCGGACGGTGTCGAGCCGCGGCCGTCGCCGTTCTCGTCGAAGAGCTGCTCGTAGTGCAGGTGGGCGACGCCGGTGTTCACCGAGCCGACCTCGCCGATCTTCTGGCCCTGCGTGACCTTCTGGCCTTCGCTGACGGTGAACGTCGGCATGTGGATGTAGACCGAGTACCAGCCGCCACCGTGGTCCAGCTCGATCAGGCCGGAGTTCGGCGAGATGTGGTCGACGACGCCGGGCGCGGACGCGAGCACGTCCTGTCCTCGCGTGGTGCCGTCCTCGTAGAACCAGTCGATCTTCCCCTGCTCGGGGTTGTGTCCCGGGTAGGTCGTGGCGCGCCAGTGTTGCCCACATCGAAACGGCAGCTGGAAGTTCGGCCGTCCGTCCGGCAGCCGGGCCGGCACGGTCGCCGGTTTCGGCTTGGGCTTCGGCTCGGGCCTGGGCTGGGGCCTGGCAACCGGCTTCGGTTTCGGTCTCGGTTTCGGTCTCGGCGGGGGCTTCGGCTTCGGGGTGGCGGTCCTGGTCGGCTTCGGTGTGGGCGTCGCCGTGCGAGTGGGCGTGGGGGTAGGAGTCGGCGTCAGCGTGGTCGCCATCGCCATTTCCGTCGCCGTCGGAAGCGGTGCACGCGTTCCGCCTCTGCTCGGTCGATGAGTGACGACTCGCTGGGTCGGGGTCGGCTCGTACAACACCTTCGCCTGCGGCTCCACGGACGTGAACAGATGCGAGTAGGCGAGGACGCCGACGGCCGCGAGCGCGACGCTTGCCCCCGTGGTCGCGGCGAGCAGCACCTTCCGTTTACCCCTGTGGGTGGGAGCTGGTCTCCCCCGCGTCATCGGAGGAACTCGGCGAGTACAGCCCCGTCGAACAAACTCATACGCAGAACGTCATGGCGATCTTTCACGCCGTCACCTCGTTGGGGTTGTGCGGATCATTGGGGACACGCCCCCGCGACGGTCGTGCGAAAAGCATCTTTACCGCACCATGTCGGGCCTTGGCCTGTCGAGTTCCGGACTCGGCCAGCACTTACCTTCCCCGCGACGGATCACTCGCTCTCCGTCAAGCAGTCGTTGACAGAACGGCTCCCTCACCATCGAAGGGGCGCGTGCCGGCGCGCTCGCGTTCCGCGCGCAACTCGCGTCCGGGTGATCCACCATTGGGGGTTGCGTTGATCATGTGGGAAGGTAAGGAGCTCGGGGGCCGGAGGATCCAGGCCGTTGGAGGAGGCACCTCATGGCTGCCGTGTACGCACAGAGCATCAGCCGCGCGCCCCGACCACACAGTCTCGCCGAGGTCGTCGAAGCCGTGCTCCACAAGGGCATCGTCATCGACGCGAACGTGCGGGTGGCGGCTGTAGGTGCCGAGCTCCTCGCCCTCGATGCGCGGGCGGTGATCGCGAGCATCGACACCTACGTACGGTTCGCCGAGGTGGTCAACCGGCTCGACCTGGTGCCCGGAGAGGACGTGGCAGAGGTCCCGGCCGGCGCGAGAGCCGACGCCACGCAGCTGGTTGCCGCCGACCCGACCGTACGCGTATCGAAGGACAGCGAGGCCGGCGACGCGGACTCCGGGGAGAGACGGAAGCGCACCGACCGGCCGGCCCGGCCTCACCTGCCCGGTGCGGACCCGTCGGAGGTCGCCGCCCGGCACCTCGACGGGCGGTACGAACTCCGTGGGCTGCTCGGTCACGGCGGGATGGCGGAAGTGTGGGACGCCGTGGACAACCTCCTCGGCAGGGCGGTGGCGGTCAAGATTCTGCGCGGCCACCTCGCCGCCGAGCCGGAGTTTCTCGCACGCTTCCGTCGTGAGGCGCAGTTGGCCGCCGCCCTCAACCATCCGTCCATCGTCGCCGTCTACGACACCGGCACGGACCACGGCGGGGACGTCGACGTTCCGTTCATCGTCATGGAGCACCTCGAGGGCGCGACCCTCAAGGAGGTGGCCGCCGAGACCGGCCCGCTTCGGCCCGGTCGCAGCCTGGAGATCATCGTCGAGGTCCTGGACGCCCTCGAAGCCAGCCATCGCCACGACATAGTCCACCGGGACGTCAAGCCGGGCAACATCATGGTCACCGCGTCGGGCGCCATCAAGGTCATGGACTTCGGCATCGCCTGCTCTCCCTCCGAGCAGACCGGCCGCCTGACCGACCCGGCCGCGGTCGTCGGCACCGCCCAGTACCTCTCCCCCGAACAGGCCGCCGGGCGTCCGATCGACGGGCGCAGTGACATCTACGCGGTCGGCTGTGTGCTGTACGAGCTGCTCACCGGAGGACCTCCGTTCACCGGCCCGACGCCGTACGAGGTCGCCTGCCGCCACATGCACGAGGAACCGCTCTCACCTTCCGTTCTCACTCCCGGCCTTCCGCCGGAGTACGACGCGATCGTGCTGC
>NZ_JBEXMJ010000002.1:455540-638826 GCF_040610475.1 Actinopolymorpha sp. NPDC004070
CGGCAAGCGCCCGCCGCCCAATGATCCGACGTGATGGTGACGGCGCACTCTCGCGTGTTCCGTGGAGTCGCGGTCGTGCTGGGGCTGCTCCTCGTGGTCGTCCTGGCGCTTCGCGACGGTGCGACGATCGCGCTGGCGGCGGCGGGGCTCACGGCGGCGGGGTTCGCCTGGTGGATGCGCCGAAGCCGCGACGGCGCGCTGACCCTCCTGTCCCTGCTGCTCGCGTGCCTGGTCACCTCCTGGGTGACCCAGGTCGCCGGTGCGGGGCTGGGGGCCAATGCTCCGCTGTGGCTGGGCACGGTGTTCTGGACGTTCCTCGGCGTGCTGACGCTCCTGGTCTGGCTGACCCCCCACCCGGGGACGGGCCGACCGGCTGGTCGGTTGCCCACCGTGGTGGCCGCCCATGCGCTCCTCGTGGTGGCGAGCTTCCTGAGCGTCTTCGCGCTGTCCGTGGTTCCGGTCGCCGGCTTTGTGGTGGCGGTGGCCTTCGTCGTCCTCCGCTCACGAGGTCGGTTGACCCTCCGCCGTACGACGGTCCGGCGGGCGCCGGCCGACACAAGCGCGGTCGCGCTCGCCGCCCGCGGGGCGGACCGGACGGCGACGACGCTGGCCTCGCTGCCCGGCGACTGGACGGTGGCCGGCGGACTCGCCCTGCCCGGTGGACTCGTCGCCGAACATCTGGTCGCCGGACCGGGTGGGGTGTACGTCGTGGAGTCCCGCAGCTGGGAGGGCTCGCTCGCGCTCACCTCGGTCGACCAGGACTCAGGTCCGGTCGAGGCCTATGGACTGGACGGTGATGCCGCCGAACTGGCCGCCCGCCTGCGCCCCGTGGGGGAACTCCTCGAGGCGGCCGACGACGTGCCCTGGCTGAGGGATGCGGATCTCGGAGTGGTGCTGGCGGTGTGGGGATCGGCCCGCCCCGGCACACCGATCGACATCGCCCTGGTCGGCCGACGTGACCATGCCACTCGGGCGGTGGTGCACCTGGTCGCGGGCGACCAGGTCGCGGGCTGGCTGCGTGCCCGCCCGCAGGTCGGTGACACCCAGATGGTGGCCGGGGTCACCGCCCGCCTCGAATACCTGGGAGGCTGGGAAGCTCCCGAACGTCTGGCACCTGGTGGCGGGTGAGGCCTACAGCGGTGAGATAGCCCGGATCCGGTCGGTCGAGGCGGCGACCCGCTCGGCGTTCGGGTTGAGCACGTGCTCGATCTCGAACGTGCCGACCAGCTCGCCGGCGGTCAGGTCGCGTATCTGGACGCAGATGATCTGGTTCGCGTCGTAGGCGAGAGTGGTCTCGAACGGCGCACCCTTCGGGTACGGCGGCACCCGGACGGGTTCGTCACTGAGGATGCGGACGTGCGCCGGATCGGTGTCGTCCCCCTCGGTGATCCGGATGCCCAGCTCACCCTGCCGTGGGTACCGGGTGTAGAAGACCGCCGACTCCTCCGCCGGGATCGGGGTGTTGCGCGGGATGATCACCCGATTGATGAGGACGTCGGTGTCCCGCGTGAAGACGATCTCACCGAGCCCGTGGGACGTCACGTCGTGCACGGCGAGCCGCATGCCGGCAGGACTTGCCCTGGACTCCTCGGACTCCTCGGTGCGTTCCTTCCGCCGCAGCCCGAACGGCGCCCTGGACCGGAGCCGGGAGGAACGTCCGCGCGGCGCGGGCGCGGCCGGGGGTTCGGCCTGCTCCAGCAGGTGAGCCATCCGGGCGGCGCCGAGCGCCACCACCTCGTCGGGGTTGGCGGTCGCGTCCGGAGCCCGGCCGGAGATCTCGGTCAGCATCCGGCGCACCATCGGCATCCGGGTCGAGCCGCCGGCCAGCAGGATCCGGTCCACCCCCGGCCAGGTCAGGCCGGCCTCCTCGACCACCTGCTCGGCGGTGTCGCGGGTACGGCTCAACAGGGCGGAGGTGAGGTGCTCGAAGTCGTCCCGCGTCACGGTGACGGCGCGCGCGAAGCCGCCCACGGCCAGGTGGGCGACCGCCTTGTCGACGCTTGTCAACGTGTGCTTGACAAGCTCGGCACGCTCGCGGAGGTCCACCTCGGTGGCGTCGTCGCCGAGCAGGCTCGGCCCGCCCTCGGCGCGGAAGCGTTCGTCCAGCAGGTGCATGAGCGCGTTGTCGAAGTCGAAGCCGCCGAGGTTGCGGTCGCCCGCGGTGGCGAGCACGTGCACCGCGTCCGGCTCGACCCGCAGCGCGGTGACGTCGAAGGTGCCGCCGCCGAGGTCGTACACCAGCAGCGACCCCGCCCAGCCGCCGGCGCCCGGCCCGTTGCCCTCACCGGGATCGCCGACCAGCCCGGCGGCGAGCGCTGCCGCGGTGGGTTCGTTGACGACCCGGCGTACCGTCAGCCCGGCGATCGTTCCCGCGGCGATCGTCGCCCGCCGGGCCGCGTCGTCGAAGTACGCCGGCACGGTGATCACCGCGTCGCGCACCTCGCCGGCCAGCGCGCGTTCGGCGTCCTCCTTCAGGCGTTTGAGGATCAGCGCCGAGATCTCCTCCGGCCCGTAGCCGGTGCCCCGTGAGGTCTCGAACCGCCAGGACGGATCGCCCATCGCCCGCTTGACGAACCGCACCGCGTCCAGCGGTGACGCTGCCACCGACCGCCGGGCCATCGTCCCGACCAGCGGTTGCTCCCCGTCGAAGAACACCACCGAGGGCGTGATGCGTTCGCCGTCCCGGTTGGGCAGCACGGTGGCCCGGCCGAACTCGTCGACCCGGGCCACCGCCGAGAACGTCGTACCCAGGTCGATACCGACCCAGCGGCCGGTCCCGGGCGCCTGCCGGCCACCCATCGCAGGTCAGGACACGAGGTCGTCGATGAGGATGGCGGCCAGCCGGCGGACGGCCTCCCGGGTCTGCGGGCGCAACATCTTGTTGACGGCGTTCGGGTCGCGGAACGGGATCTTTCCGCCTCCGTCCAGCGCGGGGTCGTAGGGCACGACGACGAGTTCGCGCACGTGGTCGGCGAACGCCCGCTCGATCGCCCGCACCTTCACCGGGCTCGCGGTCTCCTTCGCCACCACGGCCAGCACCACCCGGCGCCGCATGTCGGGGAACCCGTTGTCGCTGAGGAACTGCAGCGTCTTACGGGCGAGGTTGGCGCCGTCCTTGGTGTTGTCGGTGACCAGCACCATTCCGTGCGCGACCCGCAGCGTGCCGAGCATCGCCTCGTGGGTGATGTGCGTGCCGTTGTCGAGGATCGCGAAGGAGAAGAACGGCGCGAACAACTCGGCGAGCAGTTCGACGTCGGCCATGCTCAGCTGGTGCCGGATCTTGCGGTCGGTGGAGGCGGCCAGCACCCGGACGTTCATCTCCGGGACCTTCTCCATGAAGTCGTGCACGTGGTAGCGCCACGGAATCTCTTCCACGTGGGCGAGCAGGTCGCGGATCGAGTGGGCCGGACGGACACCCAACCGGTCCGGCAGCGTCCCGAGGTCGGGGTTGAGGTCGGCCACGCCGACCGACTCCCGGCGCCCCTCGGCGATCTCGGCGGCCAGTAGCGCGGCCAGCGTGGTCTTGCCGACGCCGCCCTTCTCCGAGGCGATGCCGATGTAGCCGCAGTAGCCGCGGGTACGCCGAAGCTGGCGGTTGAGGCGTTCGCGCAGCTCCATTTCCTGGCGGTCCCGCCGGCTCGGGCCGAGGTTGATCCGGGTGAGGCGGTACAACGCGCCCTGCCAGCCGAAGCGCGGCACCGGCCGGCGGCGCTGGGTGGACAGGTCACGGCTGAACGCCTCGTCCTCGTCGTCGCTGATCGGTGGCACGTCGAGGACGAGTTCCTTCCCACGCGCAGGCGTGTCGCCGCGGCCCGGCCGGCCGAACCTGCTGACTCCCCGAACCGTCGCGGCCGAACCACCCTCGGGACCGCCGCGCGCGTGGTCGCCCGCCAACTGCTCGGCGGGGCGGCGTTCGCCGGTGCCGCGCTCGTTGGGGTCGCGTTCGAACCCGCTCCGGTCGTTGTCGGCACTGTGCCGCGGCTGGTTCCAGCCCTGGTCGACCGAGGTGCGCTGGGCGGGGCCGTCAATGGTCAGGGAGTCCTCGCCACGTCGCCTGGCCGCCGGCGAGGGTGGTGCGGTCGAGGCAGCCGTCGACCGCGCGCCGCCGTAGGGTTCGGCCGGTGTCGCCGAGCCGGACTGCGCGCGTTCGTACGTCGACCCGGTCTGCGCGGCCCGGCCCTGCGCCGCGGCCGGTTGCGGCGAGCGTTCGGCGCCGGACGAGCCGGCGCCGGACGGCCCGCTTCCGGTGGGCTCGGTCCCGGTCGGCTCGGTGGGGCCACGCCTGCCGCCCTGGCTGCGGGCCGGGGGTGACCAGCGCGACGGCGGCTGGGAGGAGATCGGCCCGAAGCCGAGGCTGAAGCCGGTGTCGTCACCGCGCGCCGGAGCACTCGTCGCGGACTCGCCGGTGTACGCCTGCCGAGAGGTGTCGGCACCGGCGTCGTCCGCCCGGCCGGTGGTCGCGGTGTCGGTCCTCGCGTCGGCGTCCGCGTCGTCTGTGCCTGTGGTGTCGGCCTGGCCGGCTGTGTCCGCGGTGGAGGCGTGCCCGCTGCCGGCCTCGTCGGAGTAGTCCGCGGCCGATGAGTGGTCGGGCGCTCCGGCGTCTCCCGGCTCGTCGGCGCGGTCGATGCCGCCGGCGTCGGACGCGGCCGCCGGGGTCACCTCGGCGTCCCCGTTGCCGGCCGGAACCGAACTGAAGAACCACTGCGACGGTGGCTCGTCCCGTGCCGGCTCGAAGCCGGACCCGAACCCGGAACCGAAGCCGGACCCGAAGCCGGACCCGGATTCCGACTCCGGGGAGTCGTCGTCGGGCTGGCGGTGCGGGGGCTGTTGGTAGGGACGTCCGACCCCGATGTGCTCCTCGTAGGCGTCGGGATCGACGTCGAACACGCTCTCCGGGCGTTGCTCGCCCGGGCGCTCCCCTGGCCGAGCCGAACCGGCGCCGGCGTCGTCGGAACCGTTTCCGTTTCCGGCCCCGTCCGCCGAGCCGTTCCCTGAGCCGTTCCCGGAGCCGTTGTGCGGTCCGTGGAACGACGCCGGCCGCTCGCCCGACGTGGCATCGCCGGTAGGCATGTCGTCATCGTGGGGCTGCTGGTCACTCACAACTTTCTCCCTGCGGTGGGGGCTTGCTCCCGGCGGGGCCTGAGCACGTTCTGAGCACGCTAACGAGTGAAGAGGGACGCGAGGAATCCGATCAGGACGAACAACACGGCGCCACCGATGATCACCATCCTGCCTCGGCCGGCGTCGTTCCACAGGCGGGCGACCGAGGCGCTACCGGTCGCGAGCCGGGCGGCGTTCCCGACCTGGCGCAGCGCACTCAGGCGTTCGCCGGGACGTTCGTCGAGGGTGGCACCGGCCTCGCCGACGAGGTCCGGTGCGGGCTCGGCGCCGAGAGCGACGCGTTGCGCGTCGCGGACGGCGACCAGGCCGGCGAGCAGGTGGTCCAGGCTCCTCGGTGTCAGTGGGAGGACGGTCGCCACGGTCTCGTTCTCCACGCACAGGACGGCGTTCCACGGATCCGCGGGATCGTAACCCTCCACGCCGAACGCCGTCGCCGGCTCCAGTCGAAGACCCGCGGGACGGCCGGCACCGTCGGTGGCGGGCGGGTCCGAGGAGTTCGACGTCGTGGTGTCGGCGTCGGCGAACTCCGGCCCGCCGGGGAAGGGCAGACCGTCGTGGTCGGCGTCGTCGTAGTCCGCGCCTTCGTAGCCGGGGCCGGTGTGGTTCGGGTCGCGCGCACCGAGAGCCTCGGCGTCGGGAAACTCCGATCCGGCGAACTCCACGTCGGGCAGGTCCGGATACGGCGCGGCCGGCGTCGGTGACCCGGCGGCCGGTCGCCCGGAGGTCGGTGGCTCGGCCTTCGGCGCACTCTGCCCGGGGGAGTCGACGCCGGAACGGTCGGGCCGGTCGGGTGCGGACGAGCCCGCACCGGAGCCTGTCGTCACCTCGCTGCCCCCTCCCCGGAGCGCTCGCCCGTCCATCATGACGCGCGCACCGTCGGCCTCGCACGGGCGGACACGTGTGCGGCGTCCGTGGTGTGTACTTCGCGAACAGTAGTTCCTCGGCGCGGATGTGCAACCTCGCCGGATGCCTCGCCGCTTTCCTCGCCGGACCTTCTGGCGGATCACGGCGAGACTCCGTGTCCGGACAGCCAGACCTCCGGGTCCTGGGGCCGTCCGTCGACCCGGACCTCGAAGTGCAGGTGGGGTCCGGTGGTGTTGCCGGTCGAGCCGACCTCGCCGATCATCTGACCGGGGATCACCCGTGTCCCAACCCTGGCGGCGAACGCGCGCTGGTGCGCGTACATCGTCACGACGCCGTTGCCGTTGTCGATCTTGATCATGTTGCCGTACGGGCCGCCGTTACCGGCGAAGATGACCGTCCCCGCCGCGGCCGCGCGGACCGGAGTGCCCGGCGGCGCGGCGAAGTCGAGCCCGGTGTGGCAGTTCTCCCAGTGGCTGCTGCACTGGCCGAACCGCGCGGTGAGTCGGTAGGAACCCGGCGGGACCGGGAGCACCCACACGCCGGTGGCGGGCAGGGTGGCGGCGTTGCCGAACACCGAGACGTGGATGTGGTCGTAGTGCAGGCAGGTGTCGGTCGTACATCCGGCGTAGTGGGTGTAGTCGCGCCAGCCTTCCTTGTCGCGGTTGATGGACCAGATCTTCTTGTCGAAGATGACGTAGTGCACGCCCAGGCGGGCCTGGTTGGCGCGCACCCAGTTGGCCACCTGCCAGCCGAACGCCTTCGCCGGCTGGGACTTGTAGTCGGGGAACGGCAGCATCGCGTCGACCGCGCGGCCGTGGGCGTGGTCGCCGTCGCCGCCGGCCGGGCGCTCGCCCACGCCGTAGACCGTCCGGAACTGCGGGAACTGCTGGTGCACGCAGCGGATCACCTTCAGTGCGTCCGGGGTGAGTCCGGCCTCCGACGCGGGCCACGGTGTGGGCGGGCAGGTGGTGCCGGGCGGGAAGCCGCAGTCGCCGGGTCCGTCGCCTCCGCCACCGCCGTACTTCGCCACCAGGGCGCGGGCGAGCGGCTCGTCGTCGGCGTACGCGCTGGGGAACGCCGACACCTGCACGGCCTGGGCGGCGTCGGTGACGGTCATGTTCTGCCAGCCCCGGATGTCCAGCAGACCGGGCTGGCCGCGCATGCCGCCGGTGTAGAACATCGTGGCGGACTTGAACGGGTTGGTGCGGTCCTCGCGCGGGCCCCACGCGTTGCGCTGCTGGAACAGGCCGAGGGAGTCCCGGTCGCCGTAGTCGAGGTTGCGCAGCCCCGACTCCTGCAGCGCGGTGGCGAGGGCGACCACCCAGCCGTACTCCGGCACCCGGGACTGCTTGCCCGCGGCGATGATCGATCTGGTGTTGTCGATCTGGTCCGGGTCGAGCTGAGACGGGTCGCCGGCCACCACGCCGACGTGCGAGCCCGCACCCGTGCCCGCGCCGGAGGTGTCCGACGCCGCCAGCACACCGATCGGCCCGCACGGCACGGAGTTCTGCGTGTCGGTCGAGCCCAGTGGTGCGAACAATGCCAGCCCGAGCGAGCCGACCAGGCCGACCATCAGCACCGGCAGCAAAAGGACGGCCAGACCGAGTGCGACGTAGAGCGTGCGGCGGTGCGGTGCGTGCCCGACCCGCCCGCCGGTCCCGCGGCGGATGGCGGAGTCGGCGGTGCGGCGGCCCACCCTGGTGGCCGCGGCCCGGGCGAGCCGGCGGCCTGCTGTGCGGGCGGCGACGACGACCGGTGCCGGCATCAGGGCGCTCCGGCGCGCTTCGTCGTGCTGGGGCTGGGGCTGGACGTGGCGACCGGCTTCGCCGGCTTGGCCGGCTTCGGTGAGGGCGACGTGGTCGGCGTGGCCGGTGGGCTCGGCACCGGGGTGTCGGAGTCGGGCAGGACCTCCGAGACCCGCCACCCGGTGGTGTCGAGCACGAGGTTGCAGCGAATGCGGATGCCGTCGTCGAAGAGCGTGCTGGTGGCCGCGGCGTACGGCGTGGCGGCGACGATCGCGGGCCTGCCCTTCGGTGACGCGGTGGGCAGGTTGGCGGGGTCGATCCTGGCCAGCCGGGTGGTGAGCCACTCGGTGGCGTACGGACGCAGCCGAGTCGTGCGCTCGGCCGGGGTGCCGGGCCGCTTCCACTCGGCGAGGAACCGCGTGCTGACCCGGATCAGCGTGGCCTTCGTCTTCGCGTTCGGCGTGTAGGGGTCGTCGGCGTGGTCGGAGCCCTCGTCCGGCATGGTCGGCGTCGGCGTCGGGACCTCCGGTCCGGCGGGCGCGGGTGGCCCGTCGACCTCGCCGGTCGTCGCGGTCGGCTCGGCGGCCGGAGTGTCCCGGTCGCCGCCGAGATAGGTGCTCACCATCAACGCCACGACCGACAGCACGGCCACCACGGCCGCGATGACCGCGATGACCCGGGCGTTGCGGTTGTCCACCGGTCGCTCCCGAACGTGCCTGCCCGGGCGACCGTCGCGCGGGCTGTTTCCGAACTGCGGGTAGATGCCTCGACTACGGTACGCGAGCACGCGGCGCTGCGGCTGCTGCGAATCGTCGCCTTGTGGACAACGCATCGGCGCCGCCCGGTCGTCCGGTTATCGAGGGTGGCTTCAGTCGATCACGGATGCAAGCTTGCGCGGGATCCATCCCGACGGTCAGACGCGCACGTCGGACCGGCCGGACCGGACCAGTCGGCCCGCCGGCGGGAACAGCCGGTCAGAAGAGCCGGCGGACCACGGGCACGCGCCGGAGTACGAGGGTGACCAGTCCGCAGCCGACCACCAGCGCCAGCACGACTCCCACGTGGAACGCCATGTCGGCGTAGTCGGAGGCGAACGCGGGCTGCCGCCGGCGGACCAGCAGCTCCAGCGGGATCGGGTGCAGCACGAAGATGCCGAACGTCAGGTCGGCCAGCCGGCGTACCAGCCGGGCGCGTGCCGGGATAGGTGCCCGGTCGCCGAACACCGCGCGCAGTCCGTACGCCATCGCCACCGCCGCCACCAGCACGGTCGGCGCGTAGTAGTCGTACAGCGGCCGGCCGTCCTGCGGTCCCACCAGGCCGAACAGCCACCAGGTGACCGCCGCCGTCACCAGCACCGCGCCGGCGTACGCGGCCGCCGACCGGGCGAGCACGGTCCGCCGGGGCCGGCGCGGCCGCGCGGTGGCCACGACGTACCCCAGCAGGTAGTAGCCGAGGAACGGCACGAAGTAGGAGAACGCGTTGAACCCGCCGCCGCCCATCAGCAGGTGCTGGGCCTTGTCGGCGACGGCCAGGCCGAGACACACGGCGGTGCCGGCGACCAGCAGTCGACGGTCGGCGGTGGCGACGAACGCCCGAAGGAACGGAGTGACGAGGTACAGCCCGGCGACGACGTACAGGAAGTAGAGGTGGTAGTACGGCCGGCCCCACGCGAACCCCTGCACGAAGGTGTACGACGTGATCGCCCGGCCGTTCAGCCAGGCGTCGAGGACGAGGTAGCCCGCGGTCCAGGCGACCAGCGGCACCGCGATCCGGGCGGCCCGGCGGCGGTAGAAGTCGCTCAGGCGTTCCGCCGGCCGGGGCTGCAGCAGGGTCGCTCCGGACACCATGACGAACAGGGGTACGGCGAACCGGCCGGCCGACTCGGCGAGGTTGCCGAAGTGCCACAGCTTCGCGCCGACCGTCCCCCACTCCAGGGTGAGGTGGGCGCACACGTGGACGGTGACGACGGCGACGATCGCCACGATCCGCGCCCACGACAGCCAGTGGACGTGCCCGGGCGCGGCGGTGTCCGAGGAAGGGATGGTCTCCGAGCTCGCGGCGGGGCGAAGGCCGGGTTCGGCGGACGCCGGATCGGTGGTCGGCACGTCGGTCGTCGGGGTGCGAGCGCTCAGCGCGCGGAGTGGCGTGGCCGGTCGGGCCGCCGGGGCGTGCGGCGTATCCGGTTGGCGGCGTCCCGGACCACCATCGCGACGAACTTCAGGTTTCCCTCGGCGTAGCGCCGGACCAGGCGGCGTGGCTCCTGCCGCATCCGGTGCACCCACTCCAGTCCGGTCCGCTGCATCCATTCCGGCGCGCGGGTGACCTCTCCGGCCACGACGTCGAACGAGCCGCCGACGCCGACGGCCAGCGGAGTGCGCAGCCGGTCCAGGTGCCGGTGCAGAAACTCCTCCTTGCGCGGCGTGGGCAGGCCGACGAACAGCAGGTCGGGCCGGGAGCCCGCGACCTCGGCCACGACGGCGGTCTCCTCGGCCGGGGTCCAGTAGCCGCTGCGGGCGCCGACCACCGTGACGCCCTGCGCGCGGGCGGCGTCGGCGGCCTTCTGCACCGTCGACGGCTTGGCGCCCAGCAGGTAGACGCGGTAGCCGCGGTCTGCCGCGACCTCCCACATCCGCAGCATGAAGTCGATGCCGGCGACGCGTTCGGGCAGCCGGGGCCGCAGCAGCCGGCTGGCCCAGACGATCGACTGGCCGTCGGCGTTGGCGAGCGCGCAGGACTCGATGATCTGCCGCAGTCGCGGGTCGCGCCGGGCGGCCACCACCTTCGCCGCGTTGATCGCGACGTGCTGGTGCGGGCGTCCGGACTCGATGAGCTCGCTGGCCGCGACGAGCGTCTCCTCCATGGTGAGGACGTCGACGGGTACGCCGCAGATGTGCGTGCGCCGCGACCGGTCGGCTTCAGGAGGGGCGGGACCGGCCGCACGCGGCCCGACCTGAGCCTGGAGGTGCCGCGTTGTCGTCACATTCCCTCCCGCGCCGGAACCACCGACCAATGTGCGCCGATCAGGATGCCAGTCGGATGATCGTGCCGTCGAGTGCCGGACATCCCCTGCGAACGGATGATGCGCGCCCGACGGGTACCGCGGTCAGCGCCGAGCGGTGGCCGATCGCAGTTCCTGAACGCGACGAACCGTACCCGCAAGCTCGGAGGCGTTGAGCAGCCCGAACGCCAGGAGGAACCCGGCGGCGCACACGGCGATCACGCCGGGACGCGGAGTGAGCACCGCGACCGTGGACGAGGCGATCCCGGCGGCCAGCCCGGCGGCGTAGCGCGGCAGGCGGGTGCCCCACCTCAGCCGGAGCCGGGTGAACGCGACCACCAGCGGCACGCCGGCCTGCACCAGCATCCCGGCGAGGTAGCCGGCGGCCACCCCGACCGCGCCCCAGTGCGCGCCGACGGTCAGCCAGGTCGCGACCCCGACGACCACCCCCGCCGCCGAGGCGAGCGGGGGGATCCGGGCCAGCGTGAGGTTCTGCGCGGACAGCACGTTGACCGAGGGCACCGCCACGACGTACCAGAACACCGCCAGGACGAGCATCGCGAAGGCCGGCCCGCCGTCGGCGTACGTCGGTCCGAAGACCAGCCCGAGCACCGGACCGCCGAGCATCGCCGCCAGCCCGAACACCGGGAGCGCGGTCAGCAACAACAGCCGGGTGACCAGGTCGGTGTGCCGGGCCAGCGCGGACTGGTCGCCGCGCCCGACCGCCTCCGCCGCGGCCGGGAAGAACGCCATCCCCATCGCCCGCGGCAGGAAGAACGCCGGGCCGACGAGGCTCATGGCGGCGGCGTAGGCGCCTGCTTCGGAGCCGCCGGTCGCGTGCCGGGCCACGATCATCGACACCTGGAAGAAGCCCTGTCCCGCGGCGATGCCGACCGCGGTGTACGCCACGAAGCCACCCAGCTCACCGCGCAGGGCGGGCAGCTCACCCGGGCGGACCCGCGGCGCGGACCGGGCCGCCGCCACCGCGAACGCGGCGTACCCCACCACCAGCGGTGCCAGCAGCAGGCCCGGCACGCCGGCCGCCGGCCGGGTCGGCACCCACCACACCACCGCCACCGTGAGGACGAGGATCACCGCGTCCGCGGCCACCTCGAGGACGGCGTAGCGGTGCGGGAGGTGGTGGCCGTACAGCACAGACTTGGTGTAGGAGTACGCGCCGTACGCCGTGACCAGCGCGCACACCCACGCCACGTCGGCCCAACCCGCGTCCGGCAGGAACACCCGCCCGAACGCCGCCAGCGCCACCACCACGGCCACGGTCGCCGCGACCGTCCACCGGGTGAGCCGGCGGCGGACGGCGGCGGCCGCGGCCGGCCCGGACCGCGCGGCGGTGAGCGGGAGGAACTTCGCCGCACCCGCGCCGGTCGCGGCTGCGGTGGCGAACGTCGCGAGGAACGCCAGCGACACCTGGGAGTTGACCGCCGCCAACCGGGCCGGGTCGCCGGTGCGCCCGACCAGCGCGGTGTAGACCAGCCGGGTGACGCCGAGTGCCGCGATCCCGAGCATCGACCACAATGTGCCGCGGACCAACCGGCCGGTGAGCCGGCGCCGTGCGGCCGCCTCCTCGTCCGTGGGCGTCGGCGGAACCGGCTCGCCGTCCGGACCGGCACCGGCGCCGTCGTCCACAGGGGAACCGGCTGTCGGGTCGGCGTCCGGGTTCGGCAGGGTATTCTTCGGCACCGTCGCGTCCTAGGGTCTTGATCCGCAAGGACCGACCCTAGAGCCTTCGGATCAGGCGATCGAGGTCGCCGGTCGCGTCGGCCCGAGCGGTCCGGCGCACGCCGCACAGGTACACCCGAGCGAGGAGCCACCGCTGCACGTCGTCGTCGTCACCAATCTCTGGCCGAGCCGGCGCCGGCCCGCCTGGGGGTCCTTCGTGGCCAACCGGGTGGAGGCGCTGGAGCGGCAGGGGCACGACGTCGAGGTCGTCGCGGTCCGCGACCACCGGTCGGCGGCGGCACGGTACGCCGGCCTGCTCACCGGAGTGGTCCGCGCCGCCCGCCCAGGTCGAACCAGCCGCTCGGGCACGCCCGGCACCGTCGTCGAGGCGCACATCGCACACCCGTCCGGCGCGTTCGCCTGGCCGCTCGCGGCCCGGCTGCGGGCCCCGCTGGTGTTGTTCGCGCACGGGTCGGACGTGCTCCGGCTCCCCGGGCGGTCGAGGGTCGACGCCCGGCTGTGCCGGTTCGTGTTCGAGCGCGCGGACCTCGTGGTCGCCAACAGCCGCTACCTCGCCGGGGAGGTAGCCGGCCGGTTCCACCTTCCGGCCGAACGCGTCGCCGTCGTGTCGCCGGGGATCAGGTACGCCGACCTGGCCGCCGCCCGCGTCGCCTCCGACAGAAGGACCGACTCCGGCACCATCGCCGACGGACGGGCTTCGCGGCCGTACGAACTCCTCTTCGTCGCCAACCTCGTTCACCGCAAGGGTCTCGACGTACTGCTCGCCGCGCTGGCCGAACTCGACCGGAGGGGCGTCCCCGTCCCGAGTCTGCGGGTCGTCGGCGACGGACCCGAACGCGAGCCGCTGCAGCGCCAGGCCGCCGCCGCACGCCTGCGGGTCGACTTCGCCGGTGCGCTGCCGCAGCGCGCCGTGGTCGGCGAGATCGCCCGAGCCGAACTCCTCGCCGTCCCCTCGCGGGAGGAGGCGCTCGGTCTCGCGCCCCTGGAGGCGATGGCGGCCGGCTGCGTGCCCGTCGTCTCCGCCGTGGGCGGGCTGGCCGAGTCGGTGACCGACCGCGTGACCGGGTTCACCTGCCCGCCGGAAGACTCGTCCGCGCTGGCGTCCGCGCTGGTGCGCGCCCAGGATGCCGTCCGCGACCCGGCCCGTCGCGCCGCGCTCGTGACCGCGGGCGACGCGGTTGCCCGTACGCACGACGTGGACGCCGCGGCGGCCGCGACGATCGACCTGTACGCCGGCCTGCCGGCCAGGTCCGGGTCGGCCACGTCGGCCGGGTCGGCGCCGGCCGGGTCGGCGCCACCGGCCGGCGGGGCCGAGGTGCTGAGGCGCCCGTGCTGACCCGCCGGACGCTCCTCCGCCTCGTCGTGGCCGCGGTCGCGGTGCTCGCGGTGAGCCTGGTCGCCGACCGGGTCGTCCCGCCGGCCAGTGCCGGATCGCCGCACACGCTGTACGTCGATGCCCGGATCGGTGACGACGGCGTGCCCGGCACGCTCCCCGACCAGCCGCTGGCGACGCTGACCGAGGCGCTGCGCCGTGCCCGCCCGGGCACCCAGATCCTGATGGCGGGGTACGGCGACCAGCTTCCGTACCTCGGCACCGGGGTGCACTGCCCGACTGTCGTGGGCACCGCGGAGCGGCCGGTGGTGATCCGGCGCAACGTCTACACCAACATCCTGCGCCCGGTGGTGCTCACCACCGACACGCCCGTCACCGGACCGTGGACGCTGCGGGAGACCACGCCGGAGCACCGCACCTGGAGCGCGCCCTGGCCGGACCGGATCCGGCTGGCCGGCGACCCGGACTTCGGCTTCGTCAAGATCGGCGGGATCGCCCTCACCGGCTATGCCCGGGCGCCCCGCGACTACGCCCACGAGGCGGCCTGGTGGTCCGGCGGCAGGCTCTACCTCCGCAGCGGTCGGGCGTCCCCCCACGACTACGGCGTGACCGTGAAGAACGGCGACGCCATCTGCCTGTCCAGGGGCTCGCGGCACGTGCGCATCGACGACCTGATGGTGGTCGGCGCCGTGCACGCCGTCCGGGTGGAGCCGGACGCGGTGGACATCGGCGTCGACCACCTCGTCCGCCACAACGTGCTCGACAAGGACCTCATCCCGGCCGACGCGCGGTCAGATTTCAGCCCGCCGATCAGCAAGTTCGGTCCGGACTGCCCGTGTCAGGGCGGTCAACGGTGAGGGCGTCGATGGCGCTCGCGTTCGGTGCGGCCGCGGTGGTGACGGCCGTGCTGGTGTGGCGCCTGGTGCCGCGGCTGCGCGCCTGGCCGCCGGTGCTGGGGCTGCTGGTCGCGGTGTTCACGGTCGTGCCCCCGCACCAGACGATCGCCGCCGGGGTCGGTGCCGACGACCTGCTCTTCCTGCTCGGGCTGGCACTGCTGGTGCCGTACGCCTGGCGGCGCGGCCCGCTGGAACGCGCGCCGTTCGGCCGTGGCCTGGTGCTCGGTGCGGGCCTGCTCGCCGCCGGCGCGACGGTGTCGGCGTTCGTCAACGCCGACACCCTGCCGGACACGGTCGACCTGTTGTTCCGCGGGCCGGGCCGGCTGTTGCTGTACGTCGCGATGGTCCTGGTCGTGCTCGCCCAGTCACCGCCGGAGCGCACCCGCTGGGTGGTGGCCCGGGCGCTGGCCGGCGTGGGGGCGTTCGAGTCGGCGTTCAGCGTCGTGGCGTACTTCGTCGGGCTGCCCGGTGGGTTCGGCCTGCAGCCGGCGGAGGGCAACACCAGCCTGGTGGGCGAGATCCCGGGCCGGGTGACCGGGACGCTGGACCTGTCCCCGAACTTCCTCGGCGCCCTGCTCGTGCTGTCCATCCCGGTCGCGCTCGGGATCGCGCTGGACGCGGCGGACCGGCGTACGCGCCTGTGGTGGTCGGCCGCGGTCCTGGTGCAGATGGTGGCGCTGGTCCTCACCTACACCCGCAGTTCGCTCGCGGTCACCGTGCTCGCCGCGGCCGCACTGGTGGCGCTGCGCGGACGGCTGCGATGGCTGGTCGGCGGTGTCGCGGTCCTGGTCGGCGTACTCGTCCTGGTGCCGCCGGCGTTCGAGCGGATCGCGCACGACCGGACCGACCGGATGGCGCTGTACACCTCGGGTCTGCGGGTCTTCTGGCACCACCCGCTGGCCGGGGTCGGTCCGGGCGAACAGGCCGCGTTCACCGCGGCCGACCCCGCCACCTACCGGACGACGACGTTCGGGGTGGCCGGCAACAACGCGCACAACACCGTGCTGCTCGCCGGAGCGGAGAACGGCATCCTCGGCCTGCTCGGTGCGCTGGTCCTCAACGTCGTCCTGGCCGCCGTGGCGGTGGCGGTCATCCGGCGGGCGCGCAAACTCTCCGCCGCGGGTCGCCCGGCCGCCGGTGAGCCCCTCGGCATCGGGGTGGCGGTGCTGGCGTTCCTCTTCCAGGGGATGGCCAACAACCTGTTCACCGTGACGCTCACCGCGAGCGCTCTGGTGATGCTGGTGGCGGGGTGTGCGCTGCCGTGGCTGTCGGTGGCCGGCCCTCCCCGGCCGGTCGGCGCGGAGGAGGCGCCGGAACCCGCCGAGGCGGACGTCGAGCCGGCCCGCTGAGCCGGTCGAGCACGCTCCGGCCGCGCCAGGCCACCACGGCGGCGAGCGCCAGCAGCAGCGTCGCGGCACCTGAGCCGGCGAGCACGTGCGCGGGCCGGAACGCACTGGTGAGCGGGCCGCCGATGGCCGTACCCACCGGCGCCGCGGTGAGCAGGACGGCCGACCGGGCGGCCAGCACCGAGGACAGCGCGGCGGCCGGCGTACGCGCCTGTAGGAGGGTGTACGACACGGCGGGGAACGGCCCGTAGATCGCTCCGCCCAGACCGAAGCAGACCAGCTCCACCGCGGTCGGCGGGCCGAACCCGAACGGCAGCAGGATCAGGCCCCAGCAGGCGACCACGGCCAGCAGCACCGGCGCGGGCGAGAGCCGCCGCAACGCACCGACCGTGAGACCGCCGGCCACCGCCCCGATCCCGAACGCCGTCCAGTACGCGCCGAGCAGTTCGGTGTGGCCGCGGTCGCCGCCGGTGACGTGCAGCGGCAGCGCCACCTCGACCGGGCCGAACAGGAAGTTGAACGCCCAGGTCAGGACCAGCAGACCGAGCAGCGCGGGCCGGCCGCGCAGGAAGCGCAGCCCGGATGTCGAGCCGCGCGCTCCGGCCGGGTCGGCCGATCCGGCTCCGCGTGCTGTACGGCGTACCTCCCGGTGGACCGACCACACCACCAGCGCCAGCAGGGCGAACGACACCCCGTCCGCGCCGATCACCCAGCCGGGTCCGGCCACCGCCGCGCCGACACCCGCGACCGCCGGCCCGACGATCATCGCCATGGAACTCGTCGAGCTGGCCAGCGAGTTCCCGGCGAGGCGCTGGTGCGGCGGCAGCAACTCCGCGAGCAGGGTGAACTTCCCGGCCGAGCCCCAGGCGTGCAGCAGTGAGGAGAGCGCGAGCAGCGCCACCAGTCCCACCGGCCGGAGAACGCCGAACGCCGAGCCGAGCGCCACGGCCGACAGGCATGCCGCCCGCAGCGAGGAGTCGGCGAGCAGCAGCGGCGCGGCCGGTAGCCGTCGCAGCCACCGGCCGAAGACCAGGGCGCCGACGACGCCGGGCAGCGCGTACGCCGCGACCGACGCGCCGACCAGCATCCCCGCCTGGCCCGGCGCGGCGATCTCGATGGCGAGCAGGGGTACCGCGACGACGCTCATCCCGTCGCCGAGGTCGCTCACCCCGAACGCGCCCAGCAGGCGGCGCAGCCGCGGGTCGGTGAGCAGGGGGCGGTACGCGGAAAGAAACGGCACGGGCCAAGCCTCGGGCCTCAACCGGGGTTGAGTTCAAGGGATCGGCGGCCAAGCGGTCCAGGCCGGTCCAGGCTCTGTTCCCGCCCGCAGGCCCGGCATCGCCGCTCTCTGCCCTTCTCTGGTGCTCTCTAGCCGAATCTAAGACCTGCGCTAGCGACCGATAGACAGCCTGATACGCCCTGATACGCCACGAGACCCGGGTGCCGCCCGGCGTTCCGCCGTCTCCGGTCTCCGAGCCTCCGCCGACCCTCCAACGGGCATCGAGTTGACGCACTATCGCGCTTTGTTCTATAACTTCTATAACAGAGCGCCAGGAGATGACATGATCGTGACTCTGGACCTCGCCAGCGAGGTCCCGATCTACCAGCAGATCCGGGACCGCGTCGTCGAGGCCATCGCCGCCGGCGACCTGCGGGAAGGCAGTCCGCTGCCGTCCACCCGTCAACTCGGGGTCGACCTGGGCATCAACTTCCACACCGTCAACAAGGCGTACGACCTGCTTCGCCACGAGGGACTGCTCCGGCTCAACCGCAAGAGCGGCGCGGTCGTCGTCCGCGACCCGGCGTCCGGCCCACCGGGGCCCGGTTTCGTCGGCGACTGGGAAGCCAGGCTGCGCACCCTGCTCGCCGAGGCCGTCGCGCAGGGGGTGCGGGGCCCGGAGGCGCTCGAGCACTGCCGGTCGGTGCTCACGTCGTTCAAGCCGCAACCCGAGACGAACCACGAGGGGACGCAGTGATGGCCGAGTCGATGTTGGTGAACCTCTTCGGGCCGGTCCTCGGCCTGGTGGTGCTGTGGCTGCTGCCCACCATGAACCGCCGGACGCTGCCGTTCGGGATCCGGGTTCCGGCCGCGCACGCCGACGCCCCCGTCATCGCGGCGCAGTTGCGGACGTACCGGCGGTGGATCCTCGGCGCCGGGATCGTCGTCGTGGCGGCCGCCGTCGGGCTGACCTACCTCCTCCCGCTGCCGGTCGCGCAGGGCATCGCACTGGTCGCGGTCGTCGTGGTGTGGCTGCCGGCGTTCCTGCGGGCTCGCCGGGAGATCGGCACGGTGAAGGAACGCGAAGGCTGGTACGACGGGCTGCGGCAGGGCGTGGCCGCCGACACCTCCCTGCGCACGGAGCCGGTTCGCTTCCCGTGGCTGTGGGCGGTGCCGGCCGTGCTCCTGTGCGCGGCGACCGCGGTCCTCGGGATCGTGCGCTACCCCGACCTGCCGCCGACGCTCGTCACCCACTGGGACCTCGACGGCACGCCCGACCGGACCATGACCACCACCGTGGGCAGCGCGTTCGCGCTGGTGTTCGTCCAGGTGGGGATGACTGCGCTCCTGGTGGGGCTGATGTGGGCGTCGATCCGGTTCCGGCCCGACCTGGACGCGGCCGCACCGAAGGTCTCCGCCCACCAGTACCGCGGCTTCCTCCTCGCCACCGCCAAGGCGGTGCTCGTCCTCGCCGCGCTCGTCGACGTGTCCATGCTGGTGATCGCCTGGCAGATGTGGGGCGGCGGAGCGCGGCTGCCGGCGGGTGTGGTGATCCTGCCGATCCTGGTGGGCACCGCGGTGGTGATCGGTTCGGCGATCCGGACCGGGCAAGGCGGCAGCAGGCTCCCGGCCGACGGCGAGCCCGGCGCGGGTACGGCAGCGGAGGACACCGGTCTGGTGCAGCGCGACGACGACAGGTACTGGCCCGCCGGCAGCGTCTACGTCAACCGCGCCGACCCGGCGATGTTCGTACCCAAGCGGCTCGGGGTGGGCTGGACGGTCAACTTCGGCAACCCGAAGGGCATCGCGCTGTTCGCGGCGATCCTCCTCGCGCCGCTGCTCCTGACCGTCGTCCTGAGGTGACCGCGACACGCGGCTAGCCACCTCTAGTCAAATCTAGGGTCACGGCTAGACGAGCCCATACAGTCTGAGCGTGGACCCTGTGCGCAATCCCTACGCACCCGGTGCCGGCCAGCGTCCTCCCGAGCTGGCCGGCCGCGACCGTGAGGTACGCCAGTTCGAGGTGGTGCTCGAACGCGTCGCCGCCGGCCGGCCCGAACGCAGCCTCGTCCTGTCCGGGCTGCGCGGCGTCGGCAAGACCGTCCTGCTGAACGCCCTCCGCTCGCTGGCTCTGAGCCGGGCGTGGGGCACCGGAAAGGTCGAGGCCCGCCCCGACCGGTCGATCCGGCTGCAGATCGCCCAGGCGCTGCACGCGGCCAGCCGGGAGCTCACCCCACGCCACCGTGACCCCGAGCGGGTGGACGACTTCCTCGGCGTACTCAAGGCGTTCGCGCTGGAGACGTCGGTGAAGGACCGCAAGGGGGTGCGCTGGCGGCCGCCGTACGACGTTCCCGCCAGCCGTGGCCGAGCCGACTCCGGCGACCTCGAACTCGACCTCACCGAACTCTTCACCGCCGCCGGTGAGCTCGCCCGCGACCTCGGCGTGGGCGTCGCGGTCTTCGTCGACGAGATGCAGGACATCCAGCCCGCCGAGCTGGCCGCGCTGTGCGGCGCCTGCCACGAGATCAGCCAGCGCGGCGTGGCGTTCGTGGTGGTCGGCGCCGGGCTGCCGCACCTGCCGACCGCGCTGTCGGCGAGCAAGTCCTACGCCGAACGCCTTTTCCGCTACGTCTCGGTGGACCGGCTCGACCGCGACGCCGCCGATCGGGCGCTCACCGTCCCCGCGCAGACCGAGGACGTGGAGTTCGAGCCGGCGGCCCTGGACGCGCTGCACGACGTCACCGACGGCTATCCGTACTTCGTCCAGGCCTTCGGCAAGGCCACCTGGGACGTCGCACCGCGCAGCCCGATCAGCGCCGACGACGTGAAGGTCGCGGCACCGGAGGCGGAGGCCGAACTCGCGGTCGGCTTCTTCGGATCGCGGTACGAACGCGCCACCCCGGCCGAGCGGGAGTACATGCGGGCGATGGCCGAGCTCGGCGCGGAACGCGCCGACCGGCCGGTGCCCACCGCGGACGTCGCCGCACTGCTCGGCCGCAGGCCGCAGAGCCTGTCGCCGGCGCGGGACGGGCTGATCAAGAAGGGCCTGGTGTACGCCGCGGAGCGGGGTTCGGTGGCGTTCACCGTCCCGCACTTCGGCGCGTTCCTGCGTTCCCAGCACGCCTGAGGCGCCTTCCCGGACCCTGGGGGTGGTGCGCGGCAGACTGGCGCCGCGAACCCAACCCGCACCCCGGAGGCCACCATGTTGCAGACGAAGTTCTCCCGCTTCCTCGGCTTGAGCTACCCCATCGTCGGCGCGCCGATGGCGGGCCCGGGCACCGGCCGGCTCGCCTCCATCGTCAGCGGGGCAGGTGCCCTCGGCATGGTCGGCGTGGGCAGTCGCGCGACCAAGGAATGGGTGCGCGCCCACCTCGACGCCGCCTCCTCGATGGGCCAGCAGCGCTGGGGCGTCGGTGTGCAGGTGTGGGCGCTGCCGAACCAGCCCGGCGTGATGGACGAGATCGAGATCGCCCGGCCAGCACTGGTCTCGTTGTCGTTCGGCGACCCCAGCCCCTACATCGACCAGGTCCATCGGGCCGGCGCGTTGGCCGCCTCCCAGGTCAACTCGGTCGCCGACGCGCGGCAGGCGGTCGACGCGGGCGTCGACGTGGTGGTGGTCCAGGGTGCGGAGGCCGGTGGCCACCACGCCGGCCGGGTGGCGACCCTGCCGCTGCTGCAGGGCGTGCTCGAGGCGGTGGAGTACGACGACGTCTTCGTCCTCGCCGGCGGCGGGATCGGCACCGGCCGCGGGCTGGCCGCGGTGCTCGCGGCGGGTGCGGACGCCGGCTGGATCGGTACGGCGTTCCTCGCCACCCCCGAGGCGCACAGCCCGCTGCTGGCCAAGATGGCTGTGCTCTCGGCCAAGGAGACCGACACCATCCACACCCGGGTCTTCGACCTCGTGGGCGGAATCCCCTGGCCCGAGCGCTATCCGGGCCGGGCCCTGCGCAACTCCTTCGCCCGCAGCTGGCATCCGCGGGAGGCCGAGCTCACCGAGTGGGCGGAAGGGTCCGACCCGGAGTCCGCCGGGAAGCTGGCCGCTGTCAAGGAGGAGTTGACGAAGGCCACGAAGGCGGAGGACTACGACGTCGCGGTGGTATACGCCGGCCAGGCGGCCGGGCTGGTACGCGACGAGCGCCGCGCCGAGGAGGTCGTGCGTTCCATCGGCGACGACGCCGAACGCTGCATGCGTGCGGCTGCCGAGCTGTGCGTTCCCGACGAGCGGTACCTCGGGTGATGCCGGTGCGCCGGTGCGGGCGTCGTACGCCGGTGAGAAGTTCGATGAGAAGTCCCACGGCGGAGAGACGAAACCCGGCGTGACCGGATGAGGGCTTGGTGATCCTCGGCCTTTCGCGCGCGCCGGTCCGGGTAGGCTCGCGGCCGTCCGGCAAGACGGCGGCACGACGAGATGACGAGGCTCCCGTAGATGCGCTGTGCACGTTGCGGCTACGACAACCCCGACAACCCTCGGACGTGTGCGCGGTGTGGGCTGGCACTGGCCGACTCGTCGGACCCGACAGGCGATCCGGCACGTGATCCGGTAGGCGACCCCGCGGGCCGCGACGTGTCCGACCCGCCCGAGGGGGCCCGGCCGTCCCCGATCCAGCCGTCGTGGCGGCGACCGGCCGAAGCGCCGGCCGAGTCGCCACCGTGGTCCGGGTCCGTCGACGCCGCACCGTGGCAGACGCCACCGCGCCGCGGAACCCCGCCGAACCGTCCCGGCACCGACGTGCCGGCAGCGGCCGGCAGTCCTCCGGTCGCGAACGAGCCACCGAGGCCGGCGTCCGACCGGCCGGATGCGCTCGGCCGGGTGCTCGTCGTCCTGCTCGTCGAGGTCGTGCTCGCGGTGGTCTACGCGGTGTTCGCGTTCGGTCCTCGCCGGGGAGTCTTCGCCGCGCTCGCAGTCGACCCGGCCGGGGTGGACCGGGCCGAGGCCACGGCCAGCGACCGCACGAACCTCGTTCTCTTCACCGCCCTGGGACTCTGCACCGTCGCCGCGGTGGTGCTCGGCGCCTGGTGGGCGAACCGGTCGCGGCCGGTGCGCTGGGGCCCGGCCTGGTGGATCGTCACGATCGCGGCGGCTCTCGCGATCGCCGCGGCGCTGGTCCTGCACGCCGGCCAGGACACCGGCCGGATCGCCACCGGCTATGTCCTGCTCGGCATCGGGTGTCTGCTCCTCGCAGCCTCGGCCGCGTGGGCACTGCGGGTCGTACGCCGGCACGGTCGGCGAAGCGCGGACCACGGCGACGTGACCGGCGCGACCGGTCAGGTGGGCTCAGGTGCCGGGCGGAGCCAGGCCGGCCCGGACAGCGAAGGTCCCGGCCACCTGGTGCGGTGACCGGGGCCATCGCCACTGCCGTACGACGGACGACACGGGCGGCCTACTGAAAGATCGTGGTGTTGCTGCGCTCGGTCGCGGTGTAGTTGTCGTGGACGTTCTGAACTGCCGCGTGCAGCTGGTCGAGAACGCCGTTGAGCTCCCGGATCGCCTTCTCCCACTGGGCCTTCGCCTCCCAGTAGGCGTTCTTCGCCTCGCCGTCCCAGTCCTGGAGCTTGGCCTCGAGGCTCTTCTCCAGGTCGTTGGTCTCGTCTTCGACGCCGCGGTAGGCGAGCCGCAGGTTGGCCTGGAGGTCGAGCAGCGCCTGGCTGTTCCACCTGGTCAAATCACTCATGAACGTGAACCTTCCGTGCAGGTAGGGCGTGCTGAACTTCGTCGGACGTGCATCAGATCAGGCCGCGATCGGATCGGACCGCGATCAGGTCAGGCCGTTGAGGAGCTGGTCGATCTTGTTGACGCCTTCCTCCTGCTGCTGCTCCGTCGCCTCGTAGCTCATGCGCGCGGCGCCCATCTTTTCCCGCAGGTCGTTCAGGGCGTCGCAGACGGTCAGGAACTTCTCGTCGAAGGTGCCCATCACCCGGGTGAAGGTGGTGGCGGCGTTGCCTTCCCACTGGCCGGCGGCTTCCCTGCTGTAGTCCTGCAGCTTGCCCTTGATGCCGACAATGACATCGAACGAGTCGCCCACCCGCTGGGCGGCCTCGGCCATCGCAGCTCTGTCTTGCGACGCTGCTCCTCCCACACCTACCTCCTCCGTCAGCCCGGTCACGCCGGGCAGTGTTTGTCGACCGGCGCCTGGTGGCGCCGATCCGCGATGTCGCGTGCGTCCGTGAGTTCCGCTCGACCGCGGTCCCCGTGTCAACCGCGGTGCCGGGAGATCGTCGGTTGGGTTGGCACCCGACGCGAGAACACGCTAACGCGAATCGAGGTTTGGCCGGGGGCCGGAAATCTCCAGCTGTGGATAACTCCCTGGCCATCTTGTAGTCGAGCCTTGTAGTCGAGCGGCCCGCCGATTCTTCCGGTGAAGAAATCCGCCCGGCTGCTTGCCGGGCTCTACTTGCCGGGCTGCGGGGCGAAGCGTTCGGAGCGGTAGGCGGCCTGTTGCGACAGCGCAGGCCCGGTCGGGATGAGGTTCAGCAGCGTGGGAGGCACCGGCAGCGGATGCGCGTCGGCGTAACCGAGCCGGGCCAGGGTGTCGGTGTCGGGCACCGGGAACTTCACTCCGGACTCGGTGACGAGGTAGTAGCCGGTCGGTCGTACGCCCGGTGCCGGGAGCAACGCAGCCAGCGCACCGCCGCCGGGCGGCACGAGCACCTGAGGCGCGGAGGGATCCGATCCAGCGGACCCCGAGGACCCCGACGACCCCGCGCCGGCCGGGAGGGTCCCACCCGTGGTGAGGTGCATCCGGGCACGATCGCCGGCCTGGTCGTTGTCGTACCACAGGCACAGCGGAGCGTCCGGGCTCGACGGGGCGGCCAGCCGCGGCGCTGTCGGCGGGAGGTCCTTCACCTGCAGGTCGTCGTCGGTGGGCGAGGTGTGCGCGAGTACGACGCTGAACGCGATCTCGGTGAACGTGCTCTGCGCCTGGCCGCCGCCGCTGCCGTCACCGCCCGCGCCGGTGCCGAGCAGGATCTTCGCCTGTACCTCGCTCAGCCTGGCGAAGCCGTCGGCGGTCATCACGTAGTAGCGGTCGGGGTCGGGGGTGTGGAAGAGCTGGCCGATCGTTGCGGACTGGTCGCCGACGGAGACCGGCTCACCGCGACGGGGTACGACGGGGCCGGCGAGATCCTGCCCGGCCGGCAACGCCCGCAGCCACGCCGAGCTCACGGGCACGGCGGCCGAGGTGGAGTAGCCCAGGCTCGCCAGTTCGCGTTCGCCGACGGCGAGCCGCCGCCCGTGCCAGACGAGGTGGTGACTGCCGTCCGGGCCGCGCACGAGCAGCGCGGCGTCCCCGACCTGGCGGCCGCCGACCGACTTCGCCGGCGTACCGATCAGCACCGTGACCCTCGGCGTTCCGGTCGCGGCGCCGCCCTGGCCGGCGACCGCCGTCGCGCACATCGCCCACGGAGTGGACCGGATGCTGGAGGCGAGGGGTACCGACGTGGGTGCCTGCGCGATCCCGATCTCGGGGCCGCGAGGGATCCCGGCGAGCGACTCCCTGCTCACCGACACCTTCTTCATCCCGCTGCCCCGGATCAGCAGCGCGGACGTGGTGTTGCGTACCGGCACCAGGATCATGTTCTTGTCGTCGCCCTGCCAGGCCTGCCCCGGTGCCTGCGGTGTCTGGGGGGTCTGTTGCGCAGTGGGCCCGCCGGAGTCGAGGGCCGACCGCGGCAGGTAGAGGTACAGCGCGCCGGTCTCCTTCTCCACGATCACCGAGGAGGCCGCGTCGTTCTTCCAGCGGGTGGAGGAGCTGTTGCCCAGCCAGGCGTACAACGCCACTCCCGCGCAGGCCAGCGCGCCGACCATGATGCCCGCGAACGTCGAGGTGGTGACGCGGCGCATCGGGTGCTCGATCGCCTCCGGGGCGTTGCCGAGCATGGCCGCGAGCACCCGGCGTACGAGATAGCGGTACGCCTGGAGCTGGTCGCGTCGGGTCTGCATCGTGGTGGTGTTCCTCGCGGACGGCGCTGCGCGGTGACTGCCGGGACACTTCTGGGGCGCTTCGGGGCCACCCCTGGCACTTCTGGGGCACTGCGGCCGCGGGTGGATCGGCCTCGCCGCCCCCGGCGGTTCCCGAGTCGGCGACACTACGATATTCCGGCGAGCCGCGACCACCGCGGCGCAGCCCGCGCGGGCCGCACCCGACGGGTGCGCCTGACGTCCACGGGAGGAGGGGTCCGGTGTCCGCTGTCCGCGCCCCGCAACCAACCGCTCGCACCGGATCGTCCCCGGCGAACGACCGCAGACGCGACCGGCGTGCCGGCCGCGGTGACCGGGGAGCCGGCTCCGGAAGTCCACGGCGACCGGCCCGGCTGCGGCGCTCCTACCCCGGGCGCCACCTGGGCGCCCTCCCCGTCGCCACCCTCGTGGCGTGGCAGGTCGCGCTGGGGCTGCTCGCCGCCGGCGTGGCCGTGGGCGGCGTGCTGCTGGTGGTCGGCGGAGTGGTGTTCTTCGCGGTCGCGCTCGGCACCGCGGTGTGGTGGAACGGCCGGCCGTTGTGGCGCTGGCTGGGCGTGTGGGCGCGTTTTCGCCGGCGCAACGCGCAGGCCGCGCCGGCCCCGCCCCACGAGCCGGGACTCGCGCCGCTGCGGGAGTGGCTGCCGGCGTTCGAGCTGTCCGCAGTTGCCGGCCGGCGCGGCGAACGCCCGGCCGGGGTCGCCCACGACGGCACCGGCTACGTCGTCGTCCTCGGCCCGCGCGGTGACGACCTGATCGCTTCCGCCGACCCCGTTCGGGTCCCGCTGGGCGCGCTGGCCAACGTCGGCGACGCCGAGGGAATCCGGCTCGCGTCCGCCCAGCTGCTCGTCCGCACGTTGCCGGCGCCCGCTCCGACGTTGGGTGCCTACGCCGCCCAGCTCGGCGCGTCGTACGCCGAGATCAGCGGCCGCTCCACCCCGGCGGCGACGTCCTGGTGGGTCGCGCTGCGGCTGGAGCCGGGCCGGGACGGCACGTCGGTGACGCTGGACGGTTCCGACGTGGAGGCGGTGAGCAGGGCACTGCGCACCACCGTCGGCTGGGCCACAAAGGTGCTGTCCTCCTCCGGGCTGCCCTGCCGCCCGCTGGACGAGTCGGAGCTGCGGGAGGTCCTCGACCTCACCCTCGGTGTCGACGCCCAGCACGCGCCCGGCGCCCGCCGCGAGCGCCGTACGGCCGAGTCCTGGCGCGGCTGGAGCTGCGACGGGGCCGCCCACGTCAGTGGCTGGCTGCGGAGCTGGCCCCGGGCGGGGATTCCGTCGCTGTCCCGGTTGCTGGCGGCGATGGCCGGGCTGCCGGTACGAGCCGCCGTGGCCTCGCTCGCCCTCACCTGGTCGCCGGACCGGACCGTGCGTACGACCACGTTCGTCCGGGTGGTCGCCGACGACGCCAAGCTCGCCCGTACGGCGTTCCGGCAGCTCACCAAGGCAGGCGCCCGCGCGAAGATCGGGGTGGTCCGGCTGGACGGCGAGCAGTTGCCGGGCCTGATCGCCACGATCCCGATGGGAGGCGGCGCCCGGTGACCCGCCGCACGCAACCGGCCCACCTCCCGCAGGTGCAGGCGCACGAGACGCGGCTGGACGACCTTGACGACACCACGCTCACCCTGCCGCCGGCCGGGCTGGTGCTCGGGTCGGGACAGGCCGGTGCGCTCGTCGTACGCCTGTTCCGCAGCGACCCGGTGCGCATCTGCGTGGTGTCCCGCGGCCAGCTGGCCCAGCTCGTCGCCTACCGCGCGATCGCGGTCGGCGCCCACGTCACCGTGGTCACCGACGCGGTGGCCGCCTGGGGCCGGCTGGTGTCGGCCGTTCCGCGCGGCCCGTCCTGGCTGACCGTGCTGCCGACGGGAGCCCGGGTGAGCGCTACCGGCAGCCTCGCCCGGCCGTCGCTGGTCATCGACGCCACCCGCGACCACCAGGCCCTGCCTCGGTGGGAGCAGGGCGACTGGCAGACGTTCATGTCGGTGCAGACCGACCTCGAGCCCAGCGACGAGCAGCGGCTGCGGTCCTCGGACCTGCTGATCGCGCAGCGGGTGGAGCCGGCCGCGGCCGACGTGGCCCGGCGCGGGTTCGGCCTGGCCAGGGACCGCGCCGGCTGGCTCACCCAGATGCCGCCGGACGTCGTCGCGGTGGCCGCCGCCGGGCAGCTGGCGTTCGGTCAGCTCGGGCTGAGCGGCATGGAGCAGCGGCTGTTCGGCGACCGCTGAGCGCGCGGCCCGGCCCGAGGCCCGGGCCCCCGAAATCTCAGGACAGCAGCGCGATGATCGCGTCGTACACGCCCATCGCGCCGAACGCCAGCGGCACCACCGTGAGCAGAACGAGTACCTCGAACAGGTCGGTGTAGCGGGCCCAGTACGGCGACAGCCGCCGCCCCGGCGCGTTGACCGCCCAGGCACCGAGCGCGGCGGCGACGAGCAGGCACGGCACCCCCACCGCGAGCACCGTCATGGCCCCCGATCCGTCGCCGGTCGCCAGCCGCCAGACCAGCAGCGCGGCGCAGGCCACCCCGCCACACACCAGCCACCGCCGGTGCGTACGGCCCCGGAAGTGCCGGGAGCGCAGGAACAACGCCAGCCCGGTGACGCCGACCAGCGCCGGCCCGAACCAGCCCGGCTGCCGGGTGAGCCAGACCGCGCCGACGGCGCACACCGTGGTGGTGGCGGCGATCAGCGCGGCCACCAGCCGGTCGGCAACGACGGCCTGCTGCAGGACGGTCGGTCCGGGCAGGACGCCGGACTGCCGGCGGAGGTCCTCCGAACTGGTCGGCAGCTGGGGGAGCGGCAGCTGGGCGAGCCGGGCGCAGATCGTCGGCAGGAACGGCATCACCCCCAGAGCGAGCGCCACCGTCGCGGCGGCGACCACCCCGGCCGAGGCGGACAGGACCAGCACCGCCGCCGCGGCGAGGGCGCCGACCAGGGCGACGGCCGCGACGCCGAGGAAGCCGTCCCATCCGGCCGCCACCGCGAACGCCGAGACCGTCGCCAGCACGAGCACCAAGGCGCACCCGACCAGCACCTGCGGAGCGCCGAAGTCGCCGAGCCGATGGTCGCCGCCGAGGAGGAGCAGCCCGCCGACGCCCGCGTAGCCGACGCCCGCGGCCGCCAGCAGCACACCGGCGTCCGGCTGCCCGAAGGCCCGCGACATCGCCGTACCACCACCGACCAGGCCGAGCGCGGCGACCAGCGCCACCGCCGACTGGAGCAGCCAGGACGGGCCGGTGGTCAGCGCCACCAGCGCCCCCAGCGCGAAGAACGTGCCCGCGGTCGACAGGGCGGTCGCCCGTGCGTCGGACGGCTGCCAGGCGGCCCGCCGCTCCCGCGTGGCCACCGCGACCGCGTCGGCCACGTCGTCGAACGCGAACTCCGGGATGGCTCCCTCGCGGTGGCGCAGGTGGAGCACGTCGCCGTCGCGTACGCCGAGACCGGACAGGTGCAGCGACGGGTCGAAGGCGGACTCGCCGAGCCGCTGCAGCACCCACCCGCCACGCAGGAACGCCGGGTCGTCGGGGTTCTCCCCGGCGTACCGCAGCAGTGTCGGCAACAGGTCGGCCAGCGGGGTGTCGGTCGGCAGGGCGAGATCCATCCGGGTGCGCGGGGCGACGACGGTGACGCGACAGAGCTCCACGCCGCTGTTCGCGTCCACTGTTGATCTCCTCGTCGGGCTGGGGCAGCCTGGAAGCGGCTGGAGGGGCCTGTCCGTGTCGGGTCGTATTGTCTGCCATTGTCTGACACCGAAGTGCACCGACCGCCACCGCACATCCACCGCACACCCGCACCACATCCACCGCACATCCACCGCACCCGTCGGTCCGGCTGAGAGGGGCCGCGCAGTGAGCACGGTGCTCTACCGTCGCCCCGGTCGCCGGCAGCCGCCGGCGCTGCCCAAGGGCGAGGTGTTGTTCGAGGCGCCGCCGGAGCTGCCCGAGGCCACGCCCGGCGGGGCGATGCAGAAGATGTTCGGCATCCTGCCCATGCTCGGCGGCGGTGCGGTGATGGCGTTCATGCTGTCCAGCGGCTCCACCGGCAACAACTCCATGCGGCTGCTGATGAGCGGCACGATGGCCGTGTCCATGGTGGGGATGTACATCAGCCAGCTCGGCAGCGGCGGCAAGAACGGCGAGCGCAAGCACCAGATCGACGGCAGCCGGCGTGACTACCTCCGTTACCTCGGCCAGCTCCGCCGGCGGGTCCGCACCGCCGCCAACCGGCAGCGCGAGGCGCTGGAGTGGCGTTATCCCGAGCCCGACAGCCTGTGGATGCTGCCGCTGAGCAGGCGGCTGTGGGAACGCCGGCCCGGCGACCGCGACTTCGGGCACGTACGCGTCGCCAAGGGCGTCCAGCGGTTCGTCCTGCAGCTGATCGCGCCCGAGACCAAGCCGGTGGAGGATCTCGAGCCGGTCGCCGCGGGCGCCCTGCGCCGGTTCATCGCCACCTACCGCACCGTTCCCGACGTGCCGGTCGCTGTGTCCCTGCGCGGTTTCGCGCACGTCCGCATGGACGGCGACCCGCAGGCCGTCCGCGGCCTGGCCCGGGCGATGGTCGCGCACCTCGCCGCCTTCCACGCCCCGCACGAGTTCGTCGTCGCGTCCTGCCTGGCCCCCGACAGGCGGGCCGACTGGGACTGGCTCAAGTGGCTGCCGCACGCGTTGCACCCCACCGCCACCGACGGCGCGGGTCAGGTACGGCTGGTCACCTCGTCGCTGGCCGAGCTCGAACGCCTGTTGGCACCTGAGCTCGCCAACCGGCCGCTCTTCTCCGCCGACGGCAAGCCGCTCACCGGCCAGCCGCACGTCGTCGTCCTGGTCGACGGCGGGCACGCCAGCACCGACTCGCGGTTCCTCAGCTCACCTCCGCAGGGCGTGACGGTGATCGACCTCACCGGCAACGCCGTCCGACGGTTCGGTGACGGCGTGATGCGGCTGCGGGTCACCTCCGACCAGGTTTTCCACGTCGCCGCGGGCGCCGACGACGACCTGGACGCGGGCGGCAAAGAGAGCCTGCTCGGCCGGCCCGACGAGCTGACCGTCGCCCAGGCCGAGTCGTTCGCCCGCCAGCTCGCCCCGCTGCGGTCCGCCCTGGTCGGGCCGACCGGCGTGGTCGAGGAGCAGGCGGAGGTCGAGGAGGTGAAGCCGCAGTACGAGCTGGAGCTGATGAGCCTGCTCGGCATCCCCGACGCCTACCATCTCGACCCCGACGTCATCTGGCAGCCGCGGCCACGTCACGACCGGCTGCGCATCCCGTTCGGGCTCACCCCCGACGGTCAGCCGGTGGAGCTGGACATCAAGGAGTCCGCCCAGGGCGGCATGGGCCCGCATGGGCTGGTCATCGGCGCCACCGGTTCGGGCAAGAGCGAGGTGCTGCGCACGTTCGTGCTCGGCCTGGCCGTCACGCACTCCCCCGACGCGCTCAACCTCGTCCTCGTCGACTTCAAGGGCGGCGCGACCTTCCTCGGCCTGGACAGCCTGCCGCACGTTTCCGCGGTCATCACCAACCTCGAGGACGAGCTGATCCTGGTCGACCGGATGCAGGACGCCCTTGCCGGTGAGATGAACCGCCGGCAGGAGCTGCTCCGGCAGGCCGGCAACTACGGCTCGCTGCGCGACTACGAGGACGACCGCGCCAAGGGCAAGCCGCTGGAGCCGATGCCGTCGCTGTGGATCGTGGTCGACGAGTTCAGCGAGCTGCTGTCGGCCAAGCCGGAGTTCATCGAACTGTTCGTGATGATCGGCCGGCTCGGGCGAAGCCTCGGCGTCCACCTGCTGCTGGCGTCCCAGCGGCTGGAGGAGGGCAAGCTGCGCGGGCTGGACACGCACCTGTCCTACCGGGTCGGCCTGCGCACCTTCTCCGCCGGTGAGAGCCGGGTCGTGCTCGGCGTCCCCGACGCCTACGAGCTGCCGCGGGAGCCCGGTGGCGGTTACCTCAAGGTCGGTACGGAAGGCCTGGTCCGTTTCAAGGCCGCCTACGTCGGCGGGACCTACGAGCCGTCGGGGCTGGCCACCGGACCGGGACGCAAGCCGCCGCCGAAGCCGGGCGAGAAGCGCTGGGTGCCGCGGATCACCGCCTACACCACCGACTACGTCGAGCCCGAGATCGTGCAGGTGCCGGTGGAGCCGGAGCCGGAGGAGGTGCCGGCGTACGCCCAGCAGGACCGGCCCGAGCCCCGGGTGCTGATCGACCTGGTGGTCGACCAGCTGAAGACCATGGGCCGGGCCGCACACCAGGTGTGGCTGCCCCCGCTGGACGCGCCGCCGACGCTCGGCGCGCTCCTGCCCGGCCCCCTCACGGTCAGCACCGACAACGGCCTGACGGTCGACTGGGAGGGCCGCGGGATGCTGCGTGCCCCGGTCGCGCTGGTGGACAAGCCCTACTACCAGCGCCGCGACCCGATGTGGCTCGACCTGGCCGGCGCGGGCGGGCACGTCGGCATCGTCGGCGGACCACAGTCCGGCAAGAGCACGCTGCTGCGCAGCCTGATCGCGTCGTACGCCCTCACCCACCGGCCCGACGAGGTGGCCTTCTACTGCCTGGACTTCGGCGGCGGGACGCTGTCGGCGCTGCTCGGGCTGCCGCACGTGGGCGGGGTGGCGACCCGGCTCGACGCGGACGCCATCCGGCGTACCGTCGGCGAGCTGACCGCCCTGCTGGAGCAGCGCGAACGCGCCTTCACCGACGCCGGCGTCGACTCGATCGCCACCTACCGCCGGATGCGGCGGCAGGGCCGCATCCAGCCCGACCGGTTCGCCTCCGACGTGTTCCTCGTCGTCGACGGGTGGGGCACGGTCCGCGCCGACCACGAGGCCGTCGAGGCCGCCGTCACCACGCTGGCCGCCCGCGGGCTCGGGTTCGGCATCCACGTGGTGGCCACCGCGAACAAGTGGTCGGAGTTCCGGATGGCGATCAAGGACCTCATCCAGACCCGGCTGGAGCTGAAGGTCGGTGACCCGTACGACTCCGAGGTCGACCGCAGGGCCGCCGCCAACGTCCCCGCCAACCGGCCGGGGCGCGGGCTCTCACCCGAACAACTGCACTTCCTCGGCGCGCTGCCCCGCATCGACGGGGTGGAGGAAGCCGAGGACGTCGCCGACGGCGTGCAGGCGATGGTCGCCGCGGTCGCGGACGCCTGGCGGGGGCCGGTCGCGCCGCCGGTGCGGCTGCTGCCGGAGGAGCTTGCGCTGCAGAGCCTGCCGCAGGCGGGCGCCGACCCGCGGCCGGGCGTTCCCATCGGCATCGACGAGGACGAGCTGGCACCGGTCTACCTCAACCTCGACGAGGAGCCGCACCTCGTGGTGTTCGGGTCCAACGAGTGCGGCAAGTCCAACCTGCTGGAGGTCATCGCCCGCGGGATCGTCGACCGGCACCCGCCCAACGAGGCGCGGCTGATCATCATCGACTACCGGCGCGCACTGCTGGACGCGGTGAGCGGCGACCACCTGATCGGTTTCGCCGCGTCCTCCGACGCCGCGACGTCGCTGCTCAAGGACGTCGGTGCGGCCCTGCGCAAGCGGCTGCCCGGTCCGGACGTGACGTCGGAACAGCTCCGCAACCGGTCCTGGTGGAAGGGCTCCGACCTCTACCTCATCGTGGACGACTACGAGCTGGTCGCCACCTCCTCGGGCAACCCGCTGGCGCCGATCACCGATCTGGTGAGCCAGGCCCGCGACATCGGCCTGCACGTGATCATCGCCCGCGGGTTCGGCGGCGCCGGCCGGGCGATGTACGACCCGATCGTCCAGCGCATCCGGGACATGGGCAACCCCGGCCTGATCATGTCCGGCACCAGGGAGGAGGGCCAGCTGTGGGGCGGCGTCCGGGGTGCGCCGCTGCCGCCCGGCCGCGGCACGCTGGTGAGCCGCCGCCTCGGCACCCGGCTGGTCCAGACCGCGTACGTCAAGGGCGCCACCGACCAGCCCCCCTCCTGAGAGGAGCTAGCGGGCGGCGTCCGCGTCGGTGTTCGGGCCGGGGCGCCAGCCGCGGGCCCTCCCTCGTCGGGCCACCGCGACACCGGCGAGCACGAGCAGGGTCAGGGCGACCGCGCCTCCGCCGACGCCGAGCGCGACCCTACGCGGGGTGGAGTCGGCGGCGGCGGGCGTGGGAAGCGGGGCGATCGCAGGGCCGGTCTCCGGCCTCCGGGTGGTGCCCGCATCCGGAAGCAGTTGCGTCAGCGCCTCGTACGGATTGACCATCCCGTAGCCGTAGCTTCGGTCCGGAAGGTCCAGCCCGGGATGGTCGGCGGTGTCCTCGATCAGCCGCTTGACCTGGACCGGTGTCAACCGGTGGTGGTACTTCTCCACCAGCAGGGCGGCGAGCCCGGAGACGAACGGGGCCGCGAAGCTCGTGCCCTGCTGGCCTCGCTGGTAGTTGCCCTTCGGAGCGGTGCTGGTGAGGTTGGTGCCGGGCGCGACGACGGACACCGGGACCGAGGTGGTGCTGAAGTCGGCGACCTTGCCCTGTTCGTCGACCGCGCCGACCACGATGAGGCCCTCGTACCCCTTCTCGGCGGCGAACTCCGCCGGCCACTGTTCGGCGTTGCCCTGGTTGCCGCCGGTGTTGCCCGCGGCGGTGACCACCACCACACCCTTGTCCAGGGCGTGGTGGACGGCCTGCCCGAGCGGGTCGTACTCGGTGCTTGTGACGACGGACACGTTGATGACGTCGGCGCCGTTGTCGGCGGCGTAGCGGATGCCGTCGGCGAGCGCGGCGGCCGAGCCCTGCTCCGGTCCGGGCGCGACCCGTACGGACATGATGTCGGCGAGCGGCGCCACACCTCGCAGCCCGGCGCCCGGAAGCTCCCGGGCGGCGATGATGCCCGCGACCAGGGTGCCGTGCCCACCGGGTGCGCAGTCGCGCCACGGCGGGATCGGGGTGTCCTCGTCCTGCACGAAGCTGGCCGCGTGGGGAGCGCGGGCGAGCGTGAGCTGGTCGTTGCGGAAGTCCACGCCGGTGTCGACCACGGCGACGGTGACGCCGCGCCCGGTGGCGAACGGGGTCAGCCGGTCCAGTTGGAGGCGGCTCTGCGCCCATGGCTCCCCGGCGCTCGTCGCGGGACCGGCGTACTGGTTTCGGCAGTCGGTGTTCTGGTAGCGGCTCGGGTCGACCGGTGCGTTTCCCGCACCGGTGCCGCCGGGCTCGTCGCCGGTCCGCGACGTGGGCGTCGGATCGGGAGACTTCGGCGGCGTCCGGCTCGCGGTGGGCGTCGGCGTGGGGTTCGGAGCGGCGGCCGCCGGCGGCGCGATCGTCGCCGGAGCCACGGTGGCGAGCGCGAGGGCCAGCGCGGGTAGGATTCCCGCTGTTCGCACGGTCCTGCCGTTCGCCCACGTCACAGTGGGCGAGGTTACCGGGCGTCGCCAGGTGCATCGTTGGAGCCGTCCACAGCCGTTCACAGCCATCCGTGGGTGGTCCGGTGTGGGTGCCCGAGCGCGCGTCTTCCCTGGCCACATCCGGAAAACCACCGCCTGTGACCCCGCGTGCGCTCGCCGGACAGCTGCTTTGCCCTGGCGTGCGAGGGTTTCCGCCCCTGTCGGTGCGGGAAGCAAAGCGTCATGCCCAAGCGGGCATGCACGGCACAAGGGTGTGGCGAGCGGAGGTCTAAGGAGAAGGCGTGACTGTGGTTTCCGTCGAGAGTTCGACGACCTCCACTGCCTTGGTGCTGCCGTTCGAGGTCGCCAGCGCCAGGACGGCACGGCGACGGCTGGCGGCCGACCTCCGTGCCGCCGGCATCGCGTCCGACGACGTGCACGACGCGGTCCTCGTTCTCAGCGAACTCGTCGGCAACGCCCTCCGGCACGCTCGACCTCTCGCCACCGGCGCGTTGCGGGTGACGTGGAGGTGGCGTCCCCACAAGCTGGAGGTGAGCGTCACCGACGGCGGTGGGCCGACCGAGCCACGCCCGTTGGAGCTGCCGGCGTCCGCGCTGGGCGGCCGCGGGCTGGCGATCGTCGACGACCTCTCCGCCCGGTGGGGCGTACGCCGCGGCAACCGCACCACCACCGTGTACGCCGTGCTCGACATGACGCCCGGCACCGACCAGAGCTGAGGCCCGGCACCCGCCCGAGTCGACGACGCACGGACGCCGGACACCAGCCCGGCCCGACACAGGCGTTTCACCTCCCACCATGGCCTAGGCTCGTGCCGTGTCTGGTGCTACGTCCTCGCCGGCAGGCCGGGTGGCGGTCGTCATCCCCGCGCGTGACGAGGCCGCGCGGGTGGCCGCGACCGTGCGCGCCGCCGGGAAGGTATCCGCCGTCGACCTGGTGGTCGTGGTCGACGACGGCTCCCGGGACGCCACCGCGGTGCACGCGCAGGAGGCCGGCGCGGTCGTCGTCGGTCACCACCGTCCACGTGGCAAGGCAGCCGCGCTGGCGACCGGTGCGCAGGCGGTGTCGGCGATCGAGGCGCGGGAGAACCCTCCCCAGCCGCGGCACCTGCTGTTCCTGGACGCGGACCTCGCCGAGAGCGCGGACCGGGCGGAGCCGCTGGTTCGCCCGGTGCTGGACGGCACCGCGGACGTCACCATCGCGGTGATGCCGCCGCAGCACGGCGGGCCCGGTGGCGGGCGCGGCTTCGTCGTCCGGCTCGCGCGGGCCGGCATCGCCCGGGCCACCGGTTGGCAGGCCACGCAGCCGTTGTGCGGGCAGCGGTGTCTGAGCCGGCCCGCGCTGGACGCCGCCAGCCCGCTCGCCCGCGGCTTCGGGGTCGAGGTGGGGATGACGATCGACCTGCTGCGCAGGGGTTTCCGGGTCGCGGAGGTCCCAGTCGACTTCCAGCACCGGGTGACCGGCGCAGACCTGCGGGGACAGCTCCACCGTGGCCGGCAGTGGCTGCACGTCGCGGAGGCGCTGGCCCGGCGGGGTGTCGTACCCCTTCCGGCCGTTCCCACCCTTCCGGCGTTCGGGACTGCTCCCCTCCGCCGCCCGGACGCACCGGCCCAGCCGGACGTCGACGCCGGCTCTCCCCGTCGTGACCGACGTACGAACTGACGGCGCCGGCCCGGCCGACCCGGCCCGCCGGGCAGGCGGATTGGCGGTGCTCGGCCTGGGAGCCAGCCTGGCGCTGTTCACCGTCACCGGACTGCTCGGACCGTCCGTCGTCGCGCTCACCCTCCCGCAGCGGGCGGCGTGGCGACCGCCGTACTGGTGGGACACGCATCCACCGGCCTGGCTGGTGGTCACGCTCGCGCTGACCGGCTTGGTCGTCGGCGCTCTGAGCCTGTACGCCGGGTTGCGTGCCCTGTCCGCCGGATGGACGCCGATCCCACGGCGGCTGGCGGCGCTCGGTGCCGCCGGGGTGACCGCGCTGACACTGGTGCCGCCGATGGCCTCCGGGGACGTCCTGATGTACGCCGCGTACGGCCGGATCGCGGCGCGCGGCGGGGACCCGTACCTCACCGCGCCGGCGGAGTTCGTGCTGCACACCTCCGACCCGGTGGCCGCGGCCACCGAACGGCCCTGGCAGACCGCGACCTCCGTCTACGGCCCGGTGGGCACCTGGCTGCAGCAGGCGGCGGCCTGGCTGGGCAGCGGCTCCACCCACGCCACGGTCCTCGGCCTGCAGGTCACGAACTCGCTGGCGTTCGTCGCCGTCGGTCTGCTCGCGGTACGGCTGGCCGGGCGGGCGCCGCGGGCGCGCGCCCGGGCCGTGCTGTGCGTCCTCGCCAATCCCGTCCTGGCCTGGCTGGTCGTCGCGGGCGCGCACAACGACGCCGAGGCGGTGGTGTTCGCGGTGGCCGCGCTGGTGGTGGTCCGCCGGTCACCGTTCGCGGCGGGGCTGCTGGTCGGCCTCGGCGGCGCGGTGAAGCTCACCGTCGGGCTCTACGGCCTGGCACTGCTGTGGGCGCTGCGCCGGTCGCCGCGGTCGGCGGCGGCACTGTGCGCCGGGTCGCTGCTCACGCTCGCCGGGACGTACGTCTTCGCCGGGCCGCACGTGTTCGACCGGGTGCTGGCGGCACCGAGCTTCGTGTCGTCGGGCACGCCGTGGCGGTTGCTGTTCGGGCCGCTGTACCTGTTCGTGCTGCCGATGCCCGCGGCCCGTGCGGTCATCGCCATCGCCTCGGCGGTGACGACGGTGCTGCTGGCGGCGTTGCTGTGGCGGGCGGTGCCGGCCGCGGTGCGCGAGCCGGTGGCGGCCGCGACGTCGTCGGGCGACGCGCCGGCCGATCCGACACCGGAGGCGGTCCGGGTGGCGGCCGTACTCTGCCTGGCCTGGGTGTTCACCACGCAGTACAGCCTGCCGTGGTACGACCTACTCGCCTGGGCGCCGCTGGCCGGACTGGTCGCCGGCCGGCTGGACTCGATGGTGCTCGCCCGCACCGCCATGATGGCCGCGGCGTACGTGCCGGGCCGGGTGGTCGACCTGCCGTCCCTGGTCGGCTTCGTGACCGACCGGATCCGCGACACGGTGACGCCGCTGGTGCAGATCGCGATCCTGGTGTGGCTGGTTCGGTGGTGCCTGTCCCGTCGCGACCGGGCGCCGATCGACGACGACGTACGGATGCGGCCCGAGCGCCTTCCTACCGCGGCAGGTGACGGGTCAGGAACTCCCTGAACGTCAGCATGTCCGGGTGCCGTGCGCGGAGTGCCGCGATGTCGGCCTGGTAGCCGGACTCGGCGGCCGAAGCACCGTCGCCGGCAGGCCCAGCCGGGCGATGTGGCGTTCGACCTCGGCCTTGGTCTCGAAGTGGTCGACGCCGGTGTGGCGTTCGGCGCCGCCGACCGAGCTGTAGACCAGGTGCGCGACCCCGGTCTGCGAGGCCAGGTCGGCGACCGCCGTGCCCTGGCGTACTTCGGCGGCGAGCTCTTCGGCACTGACCGCCAGCGGCTGCACGCTGAACACCCCGTGCACGCCGGTCATCGCTGCCCGCAGCGCGCCGGTGTCGTCGAGGTCACCGGTCGCCAGCTCGGCACCCAGGTCGGCGAGTGCGCGGGCCGCCGGCTTGGCGGGGTCGCGGACGTACGCCCGCACCGGCCGGTCGCGCTCGAGCAGGGCCCGCGCGGTGGCCCCGCCCTGGTTGCCGGTCGCTCCGAGGACCAGGACGCTGCGGCTGCCGGGCACGGCGAACTCCTCACGCGGACAGGGATCTGCGGGCGAAACCGCAGGCGGGAAGACGCGGGAGATTGTCGCACGAATCGCCACCGGCGTTCGGCCACGGCGCATCGGTGGAAGTGGGTCTGCCATGACGGCACTCGTCGACACGCCGCCCCTGGCGAGGTGGCACGATCTCGCGCTCGCCCGGGTCGAACGCCGCGCCGTGGACGACGCGGTGCCGGGATACCTGCGCAGCTCGGAGGCGTTCGCCGAGATCGGTCCGTTCCTGCTGTACACCGCCGAGTGCGCGTCGCGCCGGGACGTACTCCTGAAGGCAAGCAAGGCGAGCTTGACACCGGAGGAGATGCCCGGCCTGCCGGCCCGGGTGCGGGCGGCCGGTCTGCAGACGTCGTTCACCTACGTCGTGGGCCTGGACCCGTACCCGCTGATGCGCGGCTTCCTGCGCACGCTGCTTCCGCACTGCACGGTGTTCTCGTCCGTGCAGGTGTACCAGTCGCACACACTGGTGGATCTGCTGCGCGCCGAGGACGCCGGTGAGCTGGCGTACTACCTCGACATTCGGCGGGACATCGAACGCGCCGCCGCGCCGCGCGGGCTCGTTCCTGAGCGATGGCGGTGCTACCGGCCGCTGTGCTACTCGACGTACGCGGGCCGGCCGCTGACCGGACCGTGCCGATGAGCGGGCCTTCCCGGACGGACGGGACCACCCGGATCGCGGTGCGCGGCCGCCGGCACGACCACGCGGGAGCGGTGGCGTACGTGCTGGACCGCCGGCTGACCGGTCACGACAGCTTCCGCCCGGTCACGCTGTTGCTCACCGAGCCGGAGCCTCCGGAAACGTCGTCGGGTGCGGCGCGCGTGACGTGCCGGGCAGTGAGGGTACGGGTCCTCACGCTGGACGACGTGACACTGGTCTGCCCGTTGAGTACGAGCGCCGCGGACTCGTTGCCGGAGTCCTGGGAGGGCACGCTCGTCCTGCCGGAAGGCCGGCGCCACGTGGACGTTCCGGCCGACCTGGCCGCCGCCCTAGCCGGCGCGGGCATCGACACCGACGAGGTGGGCGAGGCGCATCTTCGGCACCTGGTGGGGTATGTCACCGAGGCGGGCCCCGGGCCGACGCGCGCGGCCCGGGTGAGCGCGGCCGTGTCCGCCGTACGCCGCGAGGTCAGCGGTTGATCTTCGGCGGCTGATCTTCAGCGGGTGATCGTCAGCGGGTGAACAGCTCGAACGACACCGCCGGCCGGCCGCCGAACCGCTCCGCCGCGCCCTGCGTGTAGGTGGTGAGGTGCTCGCGGGCGTAGTCGACCGGATCGCGGTCGTCCAGCGCCTGGATGTACGCCCGGTGCTCGGCGAGCGAGGCCACCGCCCGGTCGAAGGTGCCGCTGACGTCGACGGCGTGCGAGGCGTACGGGGAGGACGCCACCGCGACGTAGCGGACCCCGTTCCAGGGTTCGTGACCCTCGTCGACCAGCTCGGGGAAGATCCACCGGTTGCCCGCATCGCCCGCGGCGTCGAGTACGGCCCGGCCGACCGCGCGGTGGTCGGGGGTGTTCCAGCTGCCCGGCATTCCCCAGCTGTCGTGGTGGTTCAGCGTGACCAGGAGTTCTGGCCGGTGCCGGCGGATCGCCCGGGCGAGGTCGCGGCGCAGGCGAGGGCCCTCCTCGATGACGCCGTCGGCGTGGTCCAGGTACTCCACCTGGTCGACCCCGACGACCTCGGCGCTGGCGCGTTGCTCGCGTTCGCGGACCTTCTCGGCCTCCGCCGGCGACAGGTTGTCGATGCCCGCCTCGCCCCGGGTCACCAGCAGGTAGATCACCTCGTGACCGGCCGCGGTCCAGCTGGCGATCGCGCCGGCCGCGCCGTACTCCAGGTCGTCGGGATGCGCGACGATCGCCAGGCAGCGTTGCCAGTCGGTGGGCATGGGCGCGAAGTCCGGCTGCTCGCTCATCGGGACCTCCTTGTCGGCGGCGCGTTCAGGTCGGCGTCCCAACGTACCCGCCCGTCCGCGCCTGCGGTGTGCGCACGGATACTGGCCCGGTGACCGAACCCGTCCGGCCCGGCGACCCCGCAGACCTACCTGATGACCAGTCCGGGCAGCCCGGCCTGCCTGCGCAAGTCGAGGTTGACGAGGCGTCCGACCCGATGGCAGCGGTGCGCTGGTGGCGCGAACACTGGCGCAACCTCGCGTGGATCGGGCAGGCGGAGCGCGACGACGACGAGCCGTGGGCGTTGCCGCTGGTGGTCCGGGTGGAGAAGAAGAGCCTGCCGACCCACGACGACGCGCTGGCGGCGTCCGCGCTGGCGGTCGTGCGCCTGCTGGCCGACCGCGACAGCGCGCCGGGCGGGCCGTGGCACGCCGACCTCGAACGCTGGATGGACGGCCGGATCCGCAAGGTCGTACGCCGGGCGCGGGGGATCCGGTGGACCGAGGTGGACCGGCTGCCGGGGATCACCGCCCGCTCCGGCGGGGCGGAGGTGCGCGCGCTGACCCCGCACCCCGTCGCGCGGCCGCCGGTAGAGGTGTCGAAGCTGCAGGTGGAGGGGCTGGACCTGACGCCCGCCGAGCCGGTGGGTGCCGCCGAGCGGGTCGATGGCCCCGGACCGGTGCTGTCGATCGTGCTCGCGCCGGGCGTACGGATGTCGACCGGCAAGGCCTGCGCCCAGGTCGGCCACGCCGCCCACCTCGCGCTCCTGGAACTCGACGAGCCGACCGTCACCGCGTGGGCGTTCGCGAACTTCCCGCTGCGGGTCGTGCCGGCGACCCCGGAGGGCTGGCGCCGGATCGTCGGCGGCGAGGTGGCCGCCGCGACGGTCCGCGACGCCGGCTACACCGAGGTCGAGCCGGGCACCTGCACCTGTGCGGCCACGTTCACCTGGCCCGCCTGACCCCGCTCACGGGCTTGCGCCGCGAGGCCGAGGGTGGCACGCAGGCTGTCGGGGCCGGTGTAGGTGAGGCCCTGCATGCCGAGGGCCTGCGCCGCCTCGACGTTGCCGGCCTGGTCGTCGACGAACAGGCACCGGGAGAGGTCCACCCCGACGACCGCGGCGGCGTACCGGAACACCCGCGGATCGGGTTTCACCACCCCGATCCGGGAGGTGTTGACCACCGCGTCCAGGTGCGAGGTGAGCCCCAGCGCGTCGAGGTCGCGTTCCAGCCGGGTCGTCGCGTTGGACACCACGACGACCGGAACGTGCGTACGCGCCGCCACGAGCAGGTCCAGCACCTCGGTGTCGACCCGCCCGACGTGCGCGGACCACCCGTCGACCGCCGCCTGGGCGGGGGCGCGTGACCCGTGGCGTTCGGCGAGGTCGTCGACCACTCCTGCCCGCCACTGCTCGTCGCCGACCTGACCGGTGATCGCGGGGAGCAGCCGGTCGGGTGCGAACGCGGCCGCCGCCAGCGAGCCGGCGGGCAGACCGCCGGCTGCCTCGGCGTCGGCCAGTTCGGAGTCCCAGATCCGGAGTACGCCGTCCAGGTCGCACAGGAGCGCGTCGAAGGTCAACGAGTGCACGGTGGCGATGATCCCATGTCACCTGAAGTCGCGGGACGTCAGCGGAAGTCGCGGGACATGGTGGCGATGGTGAGCGGCAGCCGGCTGAACTTCTCGGCCACCACGTTGGTCACGCCCTCCACGCGTTCGAGCCGGCCGCGGATCAGCAGGGCGGGGGAGTCGCGGGCGACCCGGCGGTGGCGGTTCCACACCGCCTGTGGGCAGATGACGTTGACCATGCCGGTCTCGTCCTCGAGGTTGAGGAACGTGACCCCGCCCGCGGTCGCCGGTCGCTGGCGGTGGATGACGACGCCACCGATCAGCACGCGGCGGCCGTGTTCGGTGGTGCGCAGCCGGGCGGCCGGGATCACGCCGAGCTCGTCGAGCTTGTCGCGGACGTGCCGGGTGGGGTAGTCGTCGGGGGAGATGCCGGTGGCCCACAGGTCGGCCATCACGCGTTCGGCGGGATTGAGCTCGGGCAGCAGCGGCACCTGCTCGTGCCGCTCCTCGCGTACCGGCTTGGCAGGCTCGGGAACGCCGCCGCGCGCGGGCGTGGAAACCCTGCCCTGCTTGGGTTTTCCGGCCGCCCCGCTCCCCTTCCTGGCGTACGTGCCACTGGACGGCAACTGGTCGGGGCGTTCCTGGGCGGCACTGCCGGCCACCCACAACGCCTCCCGCCGGGACATCCGGAAACACCCGAACGCGCCCGCCGTCGCCAGCGCCTCCATCTGCACCGAGGTAAGCCCGACCCGGCGCACCAGGTCGGCCTGGTCGGCGAACGGCCCGTGCGCGGTGCGTTCGGCGACGATCCGCCCGGCGAGGTCGGCGCCGATCGAGCGGATGCCGGCCAGCCCGAGGCGTACGGCGTGTCTCCCGTCGCGCCGGTGCCGGGCGTCGTCTGCGGGAGCGTCCGGGTCGAACTCCCCGACCGGCGGGTGAAAGGTCTCCACGCACGCCGGGTCCCCGGTCGGCCCCGCGCCGGGTGACTCGGCCGGAGAGCCCGGGTCCGGCAGGTCGAGAAGCTCGAGGTCGGCGTGCACCCCGGACAGGTGGAGGTCGGCACCGCGCACCTCGACACCGTGCCGGCGGGCGTCGGCCACCAGGCTCTGCGGGGAGTAGAACCCCATCGGCTGGGCGCGCAGCAACGCGGCCAGGAACATCGCGGGGTAGTGCAGCTTGAACCACGAGGACGCGTAGACCAGCAGCGCGAAGCTGATCGAGTGGCTCTCGGCGAACCCGAAGTTGGCGAACGCCTCGATCTTCTCGTAGATCATGTCGGCGGTGTCGCCGGTGATCCCGCGCGCGGCCATCCCGGCGTACAGCTTCTGGCGTAGCGAGGAGATCTTCTCCAGCCCGCGCTTGGAGCCCATCGCCCGGCGCAGCAGGTCGGCGTCGTCGCCGGTGCACCCGCCGACCTCCATCGCGATCTGCATCAGCTGTTCCTGGAACAGCGGCACCCCGAGGGTGCGCTCGAGTGCGGGGGCGAGCGTGGGATGGGGCGGTGTCGGCGGCTCCTGCCCGAGCTTGCGGCGGATGTACGGGTGGACGGCTCCGCCCTGGATCGGGCCCGGGCGGATCAGGGCGATCTCGATGACCAGGTCGTAGAAGCGGCGCGGCCGCAGCCTGGGCAGGGTCGCCATCTGCGCCCGGCTCTCCACCTGGAACACCCCGACCGAGTCGGCCCGGCAGAGCATGTCGTAGACACCCGGCTCCTCCTTGGGAATCGTGGCCAGCGTCCAGTCCTCGCCGAGGTGCTCGCGGACGCCCTCCATCGTGTAGTGCAGGACGGCGAGCATGCCGAGCCCGAGCAGGTCGAACTTCACCAGGCCCATCCACGCGCAGTCGTCCTTGTCCCACTGCAGCACCGTGCGCCCGTCCATCCGGCCGTGCTCGATCGGGCAGACCTCGCCCACCGGCCGGTCGGTGAGCACCATGCCGCCGGAGTGGATGCCGAGGTGGCGCGGGAACTTCAGCAGTTGTTCGGCCATCGACACCACCGGTGTGGGGATGTCGCTGTCCACCGTGGCGGTGGTGCCCCACGAGTCGACCTGCTTGGACCAGGCGTCCTGTTGCCCGGTGCTGTGCCCGAGGGCCTTCGCCATGTCGCGGATCGCCATCTTGGGCCGGTAGGTGATGACGTTGGCGACCTGGGCGGCGTTGTACCGGCCGTACTTCTCGTAGACGTACTGGATGACCTCCTCGCGCCGGTCGGAGTCGAAGTCGACGTCGATGTCGGGCTCCTCCTCCCGGGTCGCGGACAGGAAGCGCTCGAACGGCAGGTCGTAGAAGATGGCGTCGACCGAGGTGATGCCGAGGACGTAGCAGACCGCGGAGTTGGCCGCGGATCCCCTTCCCTGGCAGAGGATTCGCCTGCTCCGGGCGAACTCCACGATGTCGTGCACGATCAGGAAGTAGCCGGGGAAGTCCTTCTCCTCGATGACCCGCAGCTCCTTCTCCAGCCGGCGGCGCGTCTCCTCGGCGAACCGTCCGGTGAAGGTGCCGTAGGCGCGTTCGGCGCCCTGGCGGACCAGCTCGCGCAGCCAGCTCATCGGCGTGTGGCCCGCCGGGACGTCCTGCCGGGGCAGCCGCGGCCTGGCCCGGCGCAGCGGGAACGACAGCGCCTGGGCGTACTCCACGGTGCGGGCGACGGCGCCGGGATAGCGCGCGAACCGCGCGGCCATCTCCGCGCCGCTTCGCAGGTGGGCGGTGCCCGCAGCGGGCAGCCAGCCGTCGATCTCGTCCAGGCTGCGGCGGGAGCGTACGGCGGCCAGCGCGGTGGCCAGCGGCCGGCGTTCGGGCGTGGCGAAGTGGACGTTGTTGGTGGCGACCACCGGAAGCCGGCGGGACCGGGCGAGCTCTGTCAACGCGTCGTTGCGGTCGGAGTCGAGGGGGTAGCCGTGGTCGATCAGCTCGACCGCCACCTGGTCGCGGCCGAACAGCCCGGCCAGCCGGTCGAGCTCGCGGCCCGCCTCGGACGTGCCACCGCGGTCGAGGGCCTGCCGCACGGTCCCCTTGCGGCAGCCGGTGAGGACCAGCCAGTGGTCGCCGGCGCGGGCGGCGAGGTCGTCCAGGTCGTAGACCGGCCGGCCCTTCTCCCCGCCGCGAAGCTGCGCCTCGGTGAGCGCACCGGCCAGCCGGTGGTAGCCCTCCTCACCGCGGGCGAGGACGAGGAGGTGGCTGCCCTCGGGGTCGGCGGCGCCGTTCTGCGGCTCGGTGAGGTCGAAGGACAGCTCCGCCCCGAAGATCGTCCCCAGGCGGTAGTCGGCCGCCTCCGCGGCCTCGGCCATCCGGACCGCGCCGTACAGGCCGTCGTGGTCGGTGAGCGCGAGCGCCTGCAGGCCGAGCCGCACGGCCTCCTCGACCAGTTCCTCCGGGTGGCTGGCGCCGTCGAGGAAGCTGAAGTTGGAGTGGCAGTGCAACTCGGCGTACGGGACGACCGGGCCGTCGGGACGCTTCGGGCGCTCGTCCGGAGGTGGGTCGTAGGGCGGACGGACGGAGGTCCAGGCCGGGCTGTCGCCGCCGTCCACCTCGGCCGGTGGGCCGCCGGGCCGGCGGCCGGACAGCTTGCGTTCCAGCTCCGACCAGGGCATCCGGGGGTTCTTCCATCCCATCAGGGACACCAGCCGCTCAGCTCAGTCATAGCTGGCCTCGATCCACCACCGCCCGGCCTCGTGCAGCAGGACGAACGCACTCCCGTCGGCGCACGCCACCTGGAAGCGGGCGTAGCGGCGGGCGGCGTCCGGATCCCACCAGCGCTCGTCGACCGGCCAGGGCCCGGCCCAGCCGACGATGGGCTGCGCGGCCACCTGACCGCCGGGCCGCGCGAGCGTCTGGCAGTCGCCGGACATCTCGCCCCGCTCGCCGACCGCGACGGCCCGGCCGGCGGGGTCGAGAACGTCGACCGGCTCGGGGGAGGGGAACACCGTGGACGGGGCCGGAGGCGGTAAGTGCCCCGTCCACGGCGGCACTGTGGGTCGGGCGGGCGTGGGCTCGTCGCCCCACGCCACCCAGGTCACGCGTTCGGCGGCCGCTCGCCCTCCGGACAGGACGGCCGTCACCACCGCGTCGTGGCCGAGCATGCTCTGCACCCGGGTGAAGGTCCGGTGGATGCGTTCGTCGGGTGCCTGGTCGCCCCACAGGCCGTCCTGGTAGGCGCCGGTGGCGGCCACCTCGTCGGGCACCAGCCGGATCCGGACCACCCCGGAGGTCAGCTCCTGGGCGGGCCCGCCGGAGTCGGTGCGGGTGCCCTGGAGCTGCCAGCGGACCCGGTCGACCACGTCGGCCGCGCTGAACCAGCGGGGGTGCCGCCACTGCCGGCCGGCGGGCTCGTCGCGTTCGCTCTCGGTCTCCACCCGCAGGCAGGTGCACACCAGGTCGCGTTCGGCGAGGCCCGCGACCAGCTGGTCGGCGGCGCCGCGGATCGCGAACGCCACGTGGTCGACCCGGTCGACGGGCGGCTCGAACGCCACCTCGGTGGCCAGCTCGGGCGGCGGCCTGCGGGTGGCGAGGTTGCGCGAGTCGCGGCCACCGGCCAGTCGGTGCGCGGCCACGCCGTCGGAGCCGAACCGCCCGAGCACGCTCCGGGCCGGCAGCGCGGCGAACTCGCCGAGCGTGCGGATGCCCAGCCGGCGCAGCAGATCCACCAGGTCGGGGCGGTCGAGGGTGTCGATCGGCAGGGACGCGAGACAGCGGGCGGACTCACCCGGCGGGAACGCCAGCTCGGGCTCGCCGGCCCGCTCGGCGAGCCGGGCGGCCTGCTCGGCCGCGAACGGCCCGTCGGCGATGCCGATCACGCACTGGAAACCGGCCTGCCCCAGGTGCTCGCGCAACGCCTGGGCGAACGCCTGCTCGCCGCCGAAGTAGCGGCTCGGCCCGCGGGCGGCGAGCGCGCACATGCCCGGACGGATGATCTCCACGCCGGGAGCGAGCGCCTCGACCGCGACCACCACCGGCTCGAACGCCCGGGCGTCCACCGCCGGGTCGTAGGCCAGGACGGTCAGCCCGGGGCACCGGGACTGGGCCTCGCGGATCCGCAGGCCCCGGCGTACGCCCTGGTGGCGAGCGGCCTGGGAGCACGCGAGGACCCGGCCCCGGTCGAGCACGGCCAGCGCGGCGTCGGGTGGACACCCGGCGTCGCGCCCGGCCGCGGTCACCGGCCAGTCGGGGCACCACACCACCAGGGTGCGTACGGCACTCATCCCGCCCCCACCCCCAGGCGGCGGGGGAGACCGCGCGGTGCGCCCGACCGGACCGGAACCATGGCCCTATCCTCGAACACATGTTCGATCCGTGTCAACCGGATCGAGCGGGTTCGACTGGCTTGATTCCGAGGGTTTCGAGGGGGAGTGAGGCCCCTACTCCTGCCCGGCCCCGCCCTCGTTCGCCGCGCGCATCGCGGCCGCGGTCTTCGCCGGGTCGTAGCCCTCCGACACGCCCTCGACGAAGATCACGTCACCGGGGATGTGGTCGGTGCGCAGGTGGAGGATCTCCTGGTAGGCCGGGGAGTCGTACCACTCGTGCGCGTCCGCGAGGCTCGGAAACTCGATCATGACCACGCCGCCCTGCCACGAGCCCTCGATCACCTCGTGCTGGGTGGCGTGCACCAGGAAGCGGCCGTTGAACGGGTCGAGAGTGCCCTGGATCCGCTCGATGTACTCCGCGATGTCCGGGTGGTATCCCGCGACCTGCAGGTTGGCGATGGCGTACGTCGGCATGAGTCCTCCCGTGGCTGCCGGTGTGGCTGTCGAGTCACCCGCGATCATGCCAGCGCCCGCCGACCGGGCGCCCGCGAGTTTCGCGGTCGCCGCGACGTCATGCCGACAACCGGCGGCCGGCGAGGGAGATCACCTCGGCGGGCTGATCGTCCGGCCGGTCGCCAGACTGCCCGGTCGACTGGTCGGCCATGGCGGTGGCGGGCTCGGTCGCCACCGCCACGGCACCGGCGTGGTCGGGCAACCACAGCCGGGAGGTGCGGCGCCGGCCGGCCGTTCCGCGTCCGGTCGCCTGGATGGTGACCTCGCGTGCCGACAGGTGCCCGTGGCCGTCGCCGAGACCGTGCCAGGTGCTCGAGGTGATCGACAGCCCCAGCTCGCTTCCCGACCAGTCCGCGTCCTGGACGACGAGCACGGCGCCGCGCTCGCGCACCCGGGCGGCCAGCCGGCGCGTCTCGCCGTCGGGGGCCGAGGTGGGCGGGCGGACGACCACCACGTCGAGGACGTCGACCAGTGCCGCCACCACGCCCAGCCACTTCCGCCCGGGGGTGGGGACGAGGACGAGACGGCCCAGGTCGACGCCCAGTCCGGTGGCCGCCTCGGCGCCGAGGGTGGAGAACCCGACCAGGCCACACCACGACCCCGCCCTGGAGGCGCCGGCGATCAGGGCCAGGGTGAGCGTGGTCGACCCCGCCACGGTGTAGCTCGCGCCACGCCGCAGCCCGCCGTCGGGCAGCAGTCCGGCGAACGCCGGCAGGGCGGGCACGGTGGGCACCGCGCGCCCGGCCACCCCCGCGGTCGTCGGCCGGGCGGCGAGCTCGGCCCGAAGCTCGGCGAGCACCGCTGCCCGGTCGGCCGCGGACCGCCGCGGCGCCCGGCTGGTGTCCAGCGCGGATGCCTGTGAAGTCCCGACCACCCAAGCATCATCGAACGCGTGTTCGAGGATGTCAACCTCGCCGCAGGGGAGGGGCGGGGAGGTTCCGCCGGCCCCGGCAGGGTGTGGACGGCAGGCTCCCGGCAGGGTCCGCCATGCCCGGACTTAGGGTCGGTTCCATGACTTCGCCCGCCCCCGACGACGCCGGCCGAACCCCCCGGCCCGATCACGCCACCGAGGCCACCCGGCTCACCGAGCCCGACCCCGGGTTCGTCGATCTCGGATACGCCCGGCTGGACACCGACCGGCTCACCCGTACCGGCGACCCGGAGGTCGTCTACGGCGCCGGCAAGACCCCCGACCAGGTGGTCGACCTGCTGCGCCACCTGCACACCGCGCACCCCGACCGGGCCGCGCTCGCCACCCGGCTCGACGCCACGGCGCTGGACCGGGTGCGCGCCGCGTTCCCGGAGGCCCGGCTGGACGAGGTGGCCGGCACGGCGACGCTCGGCCCGCCGCCCACCCCGGTGGGTCTGGTGTGCGTACTCGCCGCCGGCACCTCCGACGCGCGGGTGGCCCGCGAGGCCGTGCACACGGTCGAGGCCTACGGCGCGGGAGTTCGCACCATCACTGACGTCGGTGTCGCGGGAGTGCACCGACTGCTCGCCGCGAAGGAGGAGTTCGACGATGCCGACTGCCTCATCGTCGTCGCCGGGATGGAGGGCGCGCTGCCGTCCGTCGTCGGCGGGCTGACCGGGGTGCCGCTGGTGGCGGTCCCGACGAGCGTGGGGTACGGCGCGTCGTTCGGCGGCCTCGCGGCACTGCTCGGAATGCTCAACTCCTGCGCGCCCGGCGTCGTCGTCTGCAACATCGACAACGGCTTCGGCGCGGGCGTGTTCGCGGCCCGGGTGGCCCGGCGGGCGCACGCCGGCCGCGCGTCCTCGGCTGCTCCCAACGGCGAGGCACCGAACGGAGCCGCACCCAACGGCGAGGTATCGAACGGAGCCGCCCGGTGAGCCGAATCGGCTGGCTGGACTGCGCGTCCGGCGCCAGCGGCGACATGCTGCTCGGCGCGCTGGTCGCTGCCGGCGTACCCCTCGACGTCCTCACCCACGCCGTCGACGCCGTGGCGCCGGAGAAGATCCGGCTCCGCCCGGAGAGCGTCGTCCGCAACGGCCTGGCCGCGACCCTGGTGCACGTCGAGGGCACCGACTCCACCCACCACCGGACCTGGGCCGACGTGCGTTCGCTGCTGGACGCCGCCGGCCTGCCCGAGCAGGTGAGCCGGTCCGCGCACGCGACGTTCGAGGCGCTGGCGCACGCCGAGGCGCGGGTGCACGACACGACGCCGGAGTCCATCCACTTCCACGAGGTGGGCGCGCTGGACGCGATCGCCGACGTCGTGGGGGTGTGCGCGGGGCTGGCCCACCTCGGCCTGGACCGGCTGGTCGTGTCGCCGGTCGCGGTCGGGTCGGGGTTCGTCCGGGCCGCGCACGGCCGGCTGCCGGTGCCGGTGCCCGCGGTGGTGGAGTTGCTGGCCGCCGCCGGCGCGCCGTCGTACGCCGGGGAGATCGACGGAACTCCCGTCGGTGAGCTGTGCACTCCGACCGGCGCGGCACTGCTGGTCGCGCACGCCACGGCGTACGGCCCACAGCCGCCGATGCGGGTGGCCGCGCAGGGCTTCGGCGCCGGCACCCGCGAGACGCCCGGCCGCGCGAACGCCGTCCGCCTCCTGGTCGGCGAGCCCGCCCCGGAGGTGTGGACGGCGGGATCCGCCGGCGCGGCGGCCTCCCCGGGTGAGTCGACCCAGCTCGTTGTGGAGTCCAACGTCGACGACCTGGACCCGCGGGTGTGGCCGGCGGTGCTGACCCAGCTGCTGGAGGCCGGGGCTGCGGACGCCTGGCTGACCCCGATCCTGATGAAGAAGGGCCGCCCGGCGCACACCCTCGCGGTGCTGGTCGACCCCGACCGGTACGACGCGGTGTGCGAGGTGGTCTTCACCCAGACCTCCGCGATCGGCGTACGCAGCCACACCGTGCGCAAACGCCCACTGGAGCGGGAGTTCCGTATCCTCGAACTCCCCGGCGGCACGGTGCGCCTGAAGGTCGCGACGTACGCCGGGCAGGTGGTCAACGCCCAGCCGGAGTACGACGACGTGCTCGCGCTGGCCGAACTCACCGGCCGCCCCGTCAAGACGGTGCTGGCGCAGGCCGCCGCCGCCGCGCAGGAACACCTGTGACCGCACCAGCCAAGGAGTACGCGTGACGGACGTCGCGATCCCGGGGTCGAAGTCGCTCACCGCCCGTGCGTTGTTCCTCGCGGCCTGCGCCGACGGCACGTCGGTGCTGCACCGGCCGCTGTGGTCGGACGACACCGAGGCGTTCGCCGCCGGCCTGGCCGCGCTGGGTTACGACGTCGACGTACGCCCGGACCGGTGCACGGTGCGGGGCAGTGCGACCGGCCCGCCCGCCCGCGGTGCGGAGGTGTTCTGCCGGGACGCCGGGACGGCCGCGAGGTTCCTGCCCACGCTGGGCACCCTCGGGCACGGCGAGTTCGCCTTCGACGGTTCGGAGCAGTTGCGCCGCCGCCCGCTCGGCCCCCTGGTCGGCGCGCTTGCCGGGCTCGGAGTCGACGTACGTGCCGAGGAGCGTGAGGGGCACCTTCCGGTCACCGTCCGCGGCGCCGGGCTGAAGGGCGGCGCGCTCACCCTCGACGCCGGGCTGTCGTCGCAGTTCCTCACCGGACTGCTGCTGGCCGCGCCGCTGATGACCGAGGGCCTCGAGGTCACCGTGACCGACCTGGTGTCGGTGCCGTACGTCGAGATGACGCTGGCGATGATGCGGCGGTTCGGGGTGGAGGCGACGCGGGCCGGCAACACGTTCACGGTGCCGCCGGGCCGCTACCGAGCCACCGAGTACGCCGTGGAGCCGGACGCGTCGACGGCGAGCTACTTCCTCGCCGCGGCCGCGCTGACCGGCCGCTCGGTGACCGTTCCCGGGCTCGGCGCGGACGCGCTGCAGGGTGACGTGCGGTTCGCCGAGGTGCTGGGCCGGATGGGCGCGGACGTGACGCTGACCGCGGACTCGGTCACCGTCACCGGACCGGAGCGGCTGACCGGCGTCACGGTCAACATGCGCGACATCTCCGACACGATGCCGACGCTGGCCGCGATCGCGCCGTTCGCCGACGGGCCGGTGCGGATCGAGGACGTCTACAACACCCGGGTGAAGGAGTGCGACCGGCTGGACGCCTGCGCGGCCAACCTGGCCCGGCTCGGCGTGCGGGTGGAGACCGGCCGGGACTGGATCCAGGTGTGGCCGGGCACCCCGCGGGCGGCCGAGATCGACTGCCGCGGCGACCACCGGATCGCGATGAGCTTCGGCGTCACCGGCCTGCGGACGCCGGGCCTGACGCTGGACGACCCGGGGTGTGTGAAGAAGACGTTCCCGGAGTTCCACGAGGTGCTCGCCGAGCTGGTCCGGAAGTGGAACGCCGGCAGCTGAGGTGAAGTCCCGGGCGCTGTCCCCGGCACGCCCTAATCTTGGTCGCGATGTCGCGCCGGGTGTCGTTCGCCGCCGCCGTCGTGTGGATGCTCGCCGCGTTGCCGGTGGCCGCGACGGCGCTGGCGGGCGCGCCGGATCGGGCGGACGCCGACCAGGGTGAGCGCGCGGGTCCCGCACGGCCTGTGGTGCTGGTCGGGATCGGCGGGCTGACCGCCGGTGACGTCTCGCCCGCCCGCACCCCCTCGCTGGCCGCACTGGTCGGTCGCGGCTCGCCCGGCGTCCTCGTGCCGCGTTCGGTGCGCACGCACACCTGCCCACTGGACGGTTGGCTCACCGTGTCCGCGGGCGAGCGCGCGGCCGGACCTTCGACGTGCGGTCCGCTGCCGCGGGTGGTGCCGGTCCCCGGAGGCGCCGGCACGTACGCGGTGCACGGCTGGGGTCGCCTGGTGGCCGCTCAGGCGGGCACCGGCTACGGCGCCGAACCGGGCCGGCTGGCCGAACACCTCGCCCGGGCGGGCACCTGTGCCACCGCCGTCGGACCGGGCGCCGCGGTCGCGCTGGCCGACCGGAGCGGCACGGTGGCGCGCTACCTTCCGTCGTTCGGCCGTACGGCGGCACCCACCGCCGACTGCCCCCTGACCGTCGTCGACGCGGGTGCCCTTCCCCGCGGCGCCGGACGTGCCGCCGCCGTGGCGGCGGTGGACGCGCTGGTCGCGAAGGCGGTGACGACCTCCGGCCCGACCGCGACCGTGCTGGCCGCCGGGCTGTCCGACGAGTCCACGGGCAGCGGTACGTCCCTGCGGGTGGCCGCCGCTGCCGGAGCAGGGTTCGAGGGGAGCTGGCTCACCAGCGGCGGGACCCGGCGCGAGGCGTTGGTGCAGCTCACCGACCTGACCCCGACCCTCACCGAGCTGCTCGGCACCGGCACCGACGAGGTCTTCGACGGCGGCCGCTGGCGCGCCACCGGCGACCGGCCGGTCGGCCGATCCGCAGGCGCCGCCGCCACGGCCCGCACCCTGGACCGGCTGCGGACGTTCGACACCACCAACCGCGTGGTGGGCACCTACGGGTTCTGGTTCTTCACCGTGCTGGTCCTCCTGCAGGCACTGGCGTACGGGCTCGCACTGCTGGTCGCCGCCCGCACCCGGCGGGCGGCGTGGCGCCGGCGCGTGGGCCGGCTGGTGTCGGCGGCCGGGCTGGTCTGCGGCGCCGCCCCGATCGCGGCGGTGCTCGCCGGGCTGGTGCCCTGGGCGGCTTCGCCGCTCCCGGTGTGGTCGCTCGTCCTGTCCGTCGCCGCGTTCACGGCCGTGCTGGCCACGTTGGCCGGCCGCACACCGTACGACCCGCCCTGGGCGGGGCCGACCATGCTCGCCCTGGTCACCGCCGTCGTGCTCGGCGCCGACGTGATGACCGGCTCGCATCTGCAGGGCGGCAACCTCGTGACGCCCGGCGACCTGCCACTGGTCGGCGGGCGCTACTTCGGCTTCGGCAACGTCGCGTTCGCGATCTTCGCCACCGCGGCCCTGCTCGCCGCCGGCGGCCTGGCCGCCCGCCCGGCCGAACGCCACCACCGTCGCCGGGCCGCGCTCGTCGTCCTGACGATCGGGTTCGCCGCGGTAGTGCTGGACGGCTGGCCGAGCTGGGGTGCGGATTTCGGCGGCGTCCTCGCGCTGGTGCCCGGAGTGCTGGTGCTCGCGGCCAACGTCGGCGGGGTCCGGCTGACCGTACGCCGGGTCGTCCTCGTCGCGGTCGCGACCGTGGCTGCGGTGAGCGCGATCTCGGTCGCGGACTGGCTGCGGCCGCCGGAGAGCAGGTCGCACCTCGGCACCTTCGTCCAGCGGCTGGTCGAGGGGCAGGGCGGTCCGGTGATCGCCCGCAAGGCCGAGGCGGCGCTGGCCAGCCTGACCTACGGCGGCCCACTAGGCTGGCTGACCCTGCTGGCGTACGTCGGGGTCGGTGTGTTCCTCCTGCACCCGCGCGGCGTGGGCACGAGGGTGCTCACCACCACCTGCCGCCGCTGGCCCACGGCGCGGCCGACCCTGCGCGCGGTCTGGCTCACCGGACTGCTCGGTTTCGCGCTGAACGACTCCGGGGTGGCGGTGCTCGCGGCGGTCCTGATGACCGGCGTGCCCCTCGTCGTGGTCGCCGGCGTCCGGTCCGCACCGGACGTGTCGCGCCGCCCGCTGTCTACTCGTCCGGTGCCTGAGCCTGCGCCTGTGGCCCGGGCCGAGTCGCCGCTGGCTCGGTGAACTCCAGCTCGATCATCGGCGAGGTTCGCACGAGCTCCTCGAGGTCGGCCTGCTCGCGGTACCACCCGGTCCGCGGGTCGGTGAACACCCGGCGCCGGGCCAGCGGATCGGTGACCGGCAGGGCGAGCGCCGGCAGATCGCGGCCGTCGACGTGGACGGTGACGTGTGGGTCCGCGAGGACGTTCGCGTACCAGTGCCGAGGGCCCGGCGTCCCGGTGATGACGAACCTGCCGTCCACGTGGAACCACCAGATCTCCACCCGCAGCGGCCGCCCGCTGCGGCGTCCTGTCGTGGTGAGGTCGACGGTCAACCGGTCGGCGAGCTCGGCGTGGGTGGCGCGGTCGGTCATGGCCTGAGACCGTACGACCTCAACCGCGGACCAGGTCAACGGCGCGGTCCCGCTCCTTGGAGCCGGTCACAACACAGAACGCCTGTGCCTTGGTACGCGTCACGGGTCAGGCCTCGGTCACCGTGTCCCGGGTGGCGAGGGCCGCGGTGAGGGACCGGGCGGCCTGTCCGGCGCGGGCGCCGTACCCCCCACCGAACGCGGCCGCGTGGGTGAGCAGCGGATGGAGCTGGTGCAGCGCGACCCGGTCGCGCCAGCCGTCGGCCAGCGGGAACACCTCGTCGTACGCGGCGACCAGCCGGTCCAGGTGCGGCGTACCGAACAACGCCAGCATCGCCAGGTCGGTCTCCCGGTGCCCGCCGTGCGCGGCCGGGTCGACCAGCCGCGGCTCGCCGTCCAGCGCCCAGACGATGTTGCCCGACCACAGGTCGCCGTGGATCCGCGCGGGCGGCTCGGGCGGACCGGCGTGGTCGTCGATGTGGTCCAGGACCGCGCAGATGGCGTTCGCGTCGTCGGCCTGCAGCCGGCCTCGGTTGAACGCGGTCCGGAGGTACGGCTCGACGCGGTTGCGGGCGTAGAACGCGGCCCAGGTGTCGGCCGGCTCGTTCGGCTGCGGCAGCGCGCCGATGTAGCCGTCCGCCTGTCCGCCGAACGACGCGGCGCCGCTGCGGTGGGTGGCCGCGAGCGCCTGGCCGAGTTGCTCGGCCGCCTCCGGCGTGGGCCGCCCCGCCTCCAGCCACTCCAGGACGAGGCACTCCTGGCCGACGCCGAGCACCGCGGGGATGGCGGCCGCGCCCTCCCCGGCGGAGGCCAGCCATGCGAGGTGGGCGGCCTCGGTCGGGAAGAAGTCGTCGGGTGCGCCTGGCCGTGCCTTGACGAAGACGCTGCGGCCGTCGCCGAGCCGGGCGCGGGTGGCGACGCAGACGTCGCCGCCGGCCACGGGGTTGGTCGCCACGACCGCGGTGCCGAGGAGCTCCTCGATGTGCTGAGCGATGCTTGCCTGCCGAGCCATTGCCCGATAGTAAGACCTTGGCTCTTACTTTGCGTAGGCGGGCGATGTCGATCTGGTGACGATCAGTCCGCAGGTGCGAGCAGCGAGCCGAGTTCGGCGACCAGACCGGCGGCCGCCTCCTCGACCATCTCGAGCACCTTGTCGAACGCCTCGCCGCTCGCCGTGTAGGGGTCGGGGATTTCGTTGACGTTCCGTCCGAACCAGCCGAACAGCCCCACCCGGTGCCGGTCGCCGGGCCCGGCGAGGCGGCGCAGGCCGTCGAGGTTGGCGTCGTCCATGCCGAGCACCAGGTCGCGGCCGGCGAACCAGTCGCGGTCGAACTGCTGTGCCCGGTGCGCGGACACCTCGTCCGCGTCGTACCCCGAGGCGACCAGTACACGGGCCGAACGCGGGTCCATTCCCTCGCCGACGTGCCAGCCACCGAGGCCGGCGCTGTCCACCCGGACCGCGGTGAGCCCGGCTTCGGCGAGCTGCTGCCGTACGACCACCGCCGCGATCGGTGACCGGCAGATGTTGCCCAGGCAGACCAGGCTCAGGTGGTACGCGGACGGATCGCGGGGCGGAGGTAGCTGCACGGTCCCAGGATGCCGACCGGCCCGGCCGCCCGTGGGTACGGGGTCGGCCGGGCCGGTCGGTCGTGCCGTACGTCAGGCGTACGTCAGTCGTCCTCGTCCTCTTCTGCCACCCCGTCCGCGTCGCCGCGCGGCTGGTCCTCGCCGAGGATCCGGTAGATCTTCGACCGGGCCTCGTACAGCGTGTCGACGATCCGGGCGAGCTGGTTCTCGTCGGCGACCTGGGCGCCCTGCATCGCGGCGGCCGCCAGGCCCATCCCGGCGTTGCGCAGCTCGTGCCACGGCGAGTCGGCCGGCTCGGCGAACTCCTCCCACGGCGCCTGACCCTCGCGGGTGGCCACGTGCTCGCGGCCGGCGTCGGTCAGGGCGTAGGACCGCTTCCCGCCCTCCTCGGTGGAGCTGACCAGGCCCTCGTCCTCCAGCAACTGCAGCGTGGGGTAGATCGAGCCCGCACTGGGGCGCCAGGCGCCGCCGCTGCGTTCGGCGAGTTCCCGGATCATCTCGTAGCCGTGCATCGGCCGGCCGGTGTCGGCGAGCAGGTGGAGGATTCCGGACCGGACGTCACCGCGACGCGCCCGCGGGCCACGGCCGGGACCGAAGGGCGGGCCCCAGCCGCCGCGACCCCAGCCGCCGGGGCCACCCGGGCCGCCGAAGCCGAAGCCGCCGAATCCTCCGGGGCCGCCGCCAGGACCGAAGCCGCCGGGGCCGAAGCCCCCGCCACGCCCGCGTCCGCCGCCACGTCCCCGTCCGCCACGTCCGCGACCTCCGCCGCGGCCTTCGTGTTCTCCGTGTTCTCCATGCGCTCCGTGGAAGTGGCCGCGGAGGTGTTCCGCCGGGTCGCCCGGGACGTCGTACTCGCCGGCGTCTGCGAACTCACCGCCCGGGTGGTGTGGGCCCGGCGGTTCGAAACCGGTGGCCCCGAACGTCTGGGGGCCGAAGCCAGGGCCCGCCGGGCCGCAAGCCCGTCGGGCGGCGGCTGCCCGCAGCGCGGCCGCGGCCACCGGCACGGCGTAGGGAAGTGCCCGGGCGAAAGGTGGGGTGTGCCGAGTCATGTGATCTCTCCTCAGGTGTGGCGACGTGTCGCCGACTGTCGTTCGATGGTTCACGATATATCGCCGATACGACGCCGACAAGCCCTGAGTGACGCCGACATGCCCTGAGTGAAGAAATCCGGACCGCCAGCAGGGGCCGCGACGATCAGACGGGAGACGTCGTCGACCACGACCGAGCCGGAGGCGACGATCGCGCGGGGTTCCGGCCGGTCAGGAATCCTCGACGCGGGGACGCCGGAAGCCCGGATGTCCGGCCGGGAGCGAGCGCCGCAGCACCCACGCGCTCACCGCGACACACGCCGCGACCAGCGGCCAGGTGAGCGCGGCCCGGGCGGCCGCGAGGGCGAGCACCGCGTCGGCGGCGTACAGCGCGCCGAAGACACTCACCCGTACGGCGTACTGACCGACCCACACCCAGGAGGCCGCGCGGTACGCCTTCAACAGGTCGGGGTCACGTCGCCAGCGCCCGCGCTGCCGGAGCGCGGCACCCACGACGATGCCGAGCAGCGGCCGGCGAACCGCGATGCTGACGATCCAGGCCAGCCCGCTGGCGGCGTTGGTGGCGAGCTGGACCAGGAAGAAGTCGGCGGCCCGGCCGGTACGGAGTACGACCACGGCGGCGACCGCGACCCCGAGCAGCCCGAGCAGGACGGCGCGCGGGCGGGCACCACGCGACCACCGAAACGCCGCCACCGCGACCCCGACCGCCAGCGCGGCGGCGACGCCCCATCCCACCGAGTTGCCGGTGAGCAGCCAGCCGGCCACGAACGCCACCGGCGGCAGCGCGGCGTCGACGGAGGCCTCCCAGCCGCCGAGCACGTCGGCCAGCGAGTCCGAATCGTCGGAATGGTGGGTGTCGCCCTGGTCTACCTCGTCTGCCCGCACGTCCCTGGCGTCCCTGTCTGCCCGCACGTCACCAAGCGTGCCTGATGACCAGGCAATTGGAGCCCGCCGGTACCGATGCGAACCGCTTCGTCCCGGACCAGGATCCGGGCGCCGCGGCCCGTCCGGCAGACCCTATGGTGAGGACTATGACCGACCCGTCGACCGGACCTCGCCTGCGCAAAGCCCTCCAGGGCATCCCGTCGTACAAGCCGGGCCGCCCGGCAGCGGCGGCCACCGACCGGCCGACGTACAAACTGTCCAGCAACGAGAACCCGTTCCCGCCGCTGCCCGCTCTCACCGAGGCCGCGCACGAGGCCAGCCGGGTGATGAACCGCTACCCCGACCTCGCCTGCGGCCGGTTGGTCGGCGCGCTGTCGGACCGGCTCGACGTCCCGCCGAGCCACTTCGCCACGGGCACGGGTTCGGTGGCGCTCCTCTACCACCTGCTCCAGGCGACCTGCGAGCCCGGCGATGAGGTGATCTACGCCTGGCGTTCCTTCGAGGCGTACCCGATCGCGGCGCAGGTCGCCGGCGCCACCAGGATCGAGGTGCCGCTGACCACCGGTGCGCGGCACGACCTTCCCGCGATGGCCGCCGCGATCACCGACCGGACCCGCGTCGTGATCGTCTGTACGCCGAACAACCCGACCGGCCCGGTGGTCACGCACCAGGAGCTGGCCGACTTCTGCGCCCAGGTCCCGCGCGACGTGCTGATCGTGGTCGACGAGGCCTACCTGCAGTTCGTCCGCGACCCGGAGGCGGCCGACGGGTTGGCGTTGTACCGCGAGTACCCGAACGTCTGCGTGCTTCGGACCTTCTCCAAGGCGTACTGCCTGGCCAACTTCCGGGTCGGGTTCGCGATCGCGCACGACCCGGTGGCCGAGGCGCTGCGGGTGTGCACCCCGCCGTTCGCGGTCTCCAGCGTCGCGGAGGAGGCGGCCCTGGCGGCGCTGGCCTGCGAGAACGAACTCCTGGAGCAGGTCGAGGTGCTGGTCAAGGAGCGCACCCGGGTGGCCGAGGGGCTGCGCGCGCTCGGTTTCGACGTACCCACCACCGAGGCCAACTTCAGCTGGCTCCCGCTCGGCGCCGACACGCAGGCGTTCGCCCGGGCGTGTGAGGAAGGTGGCGTCGTGGTCCGGCCGTTCGGCGACGAGGGGTGCCGGGTGAGCGTCGGCGAACCCGCCGCCAACGACCTTTTCCTGGAACTCGCCGGCCGCTGGGCGTCCCGAGCCAACTGACTGCCCGAGCCGGCCGACCGCGCCCGCCTGCCCCGACCACTGCGTGCGAGTGTGGGCGCCGCAGGTGGGTAGGCGGAGGTCATGGGGGACGTCGCGGCGGACCTGTGCGGGCTGACCCGTGACCATGGCGGGCCCGCACTGCGGGTGACCGCGCTCGTCCGTGATCGGCAGCACCGGGTCCTGCTGCTCCGACGTTCCGACCAGGCACCGCGGCCCGGCACCTGGGAGCCCGTCGTCGCCGACGTACCGGCCGGCGCGACCGTTGGTGAGGCCCTCCGCCACGCGGTCGGCCGGGCGACCGGCTGGACCGTCCGCGCGGTCGAGCCGATCCTCGAACCGCTCCGCGGGCCGATCGGCGGCCCGATCGCCGGGCCGGCGCCGAACGGCTCAGGTCGTACGGGCCGGCCGGTCCGCCGCGAGCTCCGCTTCCTGGTCACCGCGGCAGACCCCGCCGCTGGGTCCGCGGCGGACCCCGCCGCTGGGCCCGACCTCGCGCACACCGACCACGACGCGTTCACCTGGGCCGGACTCGGCGACACCGCATGGGTGCGGTCGCCGGAGCTCGTGGCCGAACCCGGCCTGGCCGAGACGGTGGTGAAGGCCGCGCGTACCCGGCTGACCCGGAGGCTGCGGCTGGAGCCGATCGGTCCCGAACACGGGATGGACCTGTGGCGCCTGCACGCCAGTCCGGAGGTGGCGGGCTGGCTCGGCGGCGCGTGGACGCAGGAGTCCGCCCGGCGAAGCGTGCTGCGCCTGCGGGCCGGTTGGGACGCGGTGGGGTTCGGCACGTGGGCCGCCTACGACCGTGCCGACGGCGAACTCGTCGGCCGTGGCGGAGTCTCTCCGTACACCCTCGACGGCCGTTCGACGCACGAGATCGGGTGGACGGTACGCCCGGATCACTGGGGCCGCGGGTACGCCACCGAAATCGGTGCGGCCGGACTGCTGCTCGCCTTCACCGAGCTCGGGGCCCGGGAAGTGGTCGCCTTCACGTTGCCGCACAACACGCGTTCACGTGCGGTGATGGACCGGTTGGGGATGCGCTTCGCCCGTGAGGTCCCGCACGCCGGGACCAGTCACGTGCTGTATGTCGTACGTCCGGCGGCAGTGACACTGCCTGGCCAGATGCGGCCAGAAGTCCAACCGGGGTTGGCGGTCTCCCCCGGGCGTCTCGGTTTCTCCGGTGCGAGCGGTTGTTCGAACCCATTATCCTGAGGAGGTCTCAGTTTCAGCTTCCGCCGGATCGCCCGTGGAGGGGCGGCGTTCGCGACCGGCGATCCTTCTTCCGAAACGCACTCGGTGAGGAGTGGCCTGCCCGACAATGCCATCAGATACCTCGGCGGCGACCGTCGCCAACCAGTCCAACCAGCCCGGTACCAACAACTCCAGGAAACATCTCCGTAGCCTCGACTCCCTGTGGCGGCTGCGGAGCTACCTTCGACCCTACGTCGGCCGACTGGTCGTGATGTTCGCCGCGGCACTCGTCGGCGTCGGCGCCAGCCTCGCGATACCTCTGGTCACCAAGCAGATCATCGACGGACCGATCGCGGACCGTGACTCCCGTGGCCTTGTCCTGCTGGGCCTGCTGGCGGTCGCACTCGGACTCGTCGAAGCGTTCCTCATCTTCCTCCGTCGCTGGATCCAGTCCGTGGCCGTGCTCGGCCTGGAGACCGAGATCCGCGACGACATCTACGCTCACCTGCAGCGACTGCCGATGAGCTTCCACGGCGGCTGGCAGAGTGGCCAGCTGCTGTCCCGGATCACCACGGACCTGTCGATCATCCGGCGGTTCCTCGGCTTCGGTGTCATCTTCCTGGTCACCAACGTCGTGCAGCTGACCGTCGTCACGGTGCTGTTGCTGCAGATGTACTGGCCGCTGGGCCTGTTGGTGGCGGCGACCGCGGCGCCGGTCATCGTGATGTCGGCGCGGTTCCAGAAGCGCTACATCCGCATCTCCCGCGCGGTGCAGGACCAGCAGGGTGACCTCGCGACCATCGTCGAGGAAGGCGCGGTCGGGATCCGGGTCATCAAGGCGTTCGGCCGCCGGCACCACATGTACGACACCTTCGACGAGCAGGCACGCCAGGTCTACGACACGTCGATGGACAAGGTGCGGCTGTCGTCGAGGTTCTGGACGTTCCTCGGGTTCGTCCCCAACCTCACCCTCACCCTCGTCCTGCTGTTCGGCGCGCTGGCCGTCGGTAAGGGAGCGTTGACACTCGGCGCCCTGGTGGCGTTCAGCACGCTGGTGCTGCAGCTGGTGTGGCCGATCGCCTCGCTGGGGCAGATCCTCGCGATGGCACAGGAGGCGATGACCGCGTCCGACCGGGTGATGGAGGTGCTCGACACCGAGCCGGCCATCGTCGACGGTTCGGACGAGGCGCCGCGGGCGGCCGGTCACCTGCGGTTCGAGGGGGTCGGCTTCCACTTCCCCGACGACGACACTCCGGTGCTGCACGACGTGTGGCTGGACGTCCAGCCGGGCGAGACGGTGGCGGTCGTGGGCGCGACCGGTTCCGGCAAGACCACGTTGACGGCGCTGGTGCCCCGGCTGCACGACGTCACCGCGGGCCGGGTGACCATCGACGGGCGCGACGTCCGCGACCTCACCCTCCCGGCGCTGCGCTCGATCGTGGCCACCGCGTTCGAGGAGCCGACGCTGTTCTCCATGAGCGTGCGGGAGAACCTCACGCTCGGTCGCACCGACGCGACCGAGGAGGAGGTCCACCAGGCGCTCGAGGTTGCGCAGGCGAAGTTCGTCCACGACCTGCCGTGGGGCCTGGACACCCGGATCGGCGAGCAGGGCCTGTCGCTGTCCGGCGGTCAGCGGCAGCGCCTGGCACTGGCCCGGGCGGTCCTCACCAGGCCGAAGATCCTGGTGCTCGACGACACGCTGTCCGCACTGGACGTGGAGACCGAGGCGCTGGTGGAGAAGGCGCTGCGGTACGTGCTCGCCGAGGCCACCGGCATCGTGGTCGCCCACCGGGCGTCGACGGTGCTGCTGGCGGACAAGGTGGCCCTGCTGCAGGGCGGCACGGTGACCCACGTCGGCACCCATCAGGAGCTGCTCGCCGAGGTGCCCGCCTACCGGGAGCTGCTCGGCCAGGACGCCGACACCGACCTCGAGGCGAAGGAGGTGTACTCGTGACGACCCAGACCCAGACCACGACGAAGACCTCCGACGGCGAGGCCGACGAGAACGCCCTGAAGACCGCCGGCACCCAGCCGGCGGAAGACAAGGGCTGGCGGGGTGTCGCGGCCGAAGGGCAGGACGACATCGGCGACAAGGCGTCGGTGTTCCTCCGGGAGCGTTCCCGGAAGCTGCTCGGCGACCTGCTCCGTCCCTACCGCAAGCTGATCGCCCTGCTGGTCGTGGCGGTGGTCGTCGAGAACGCCGCCCGGCTGGCCATCCCGTACCTCGTGAAGGTCGGTATCGACCGCGGCATCCCGCCGCTGGTCCACAACGAGGGCGCCACCACCCTGGTCACCGTCGTGGTGGCCCTGGTCGTGGCGGCGGTCACCCAGGCCGTCACCCGGCAGCTGTTCCTGCAGCTGTCCGGAAAGATCGGCCAGGAGGTGCTGCTCCACCTGCGGCGACGGATCTTCAACCACTTCCAGAAGCTGTCGCTGTCGTTCCACGAGAAGTACACCTCCGGTCGGGTGATCTCCCGCCTGACCTCCGACATCGAGGCGATCTACGAGCTGTTGCAGTCCGGTTTCGACAGCATGGTGAGCGCGGTGCTCACCCTTGTCGGTACGGCCGTGCTGTTGCTCATCCTCGACGTCAACCTCGGTCTGGTGGCGTTGGTCCCGATTCCGATCCTGCTGTTCTTCACGCAGTGGTTCCGGAAGAAGTCCAGCATCGCCTACCGCAAGACGCGGGAGACGGTGGCGGTCGTCATCGTGCACTTCGTGGAGTCGATGGGCGGCATCCGCGCGGTGCAGGCGTTCCGTCGCGAGCCGCGCAACCAGGAGATCTTCGAGGAGGTCAACGCCAACTACCGTGACGCCAACATGCAGGGCATGCGGCTGATCGCGGTCTTCATGCCGGGCGTGAAGGCGATCGGCAACGTCACGGTGGCGGCAGTCCTGTTGTACGGCGGCTGGCTCGCGTTCCACGACGCGGTGACCGTCGGTGTGCTGGCGGCGTTCCTGCTGTACCTGCGGCAGTTCTACGAGCCGATGCAGGAGATCAGCCAGTTCTACAACACGTTCCAGTCCGCCAGCGCCGCGCTGGAGAAGCTGTCCGGCGTGCTGGAGGAGAAGCCGGAGGTGGCCGAGCCCGCCAACCCGGTCAAGCTCGACAACGCCCGCGGCGAGGTGCACTTCGACCACGTCGAGTTCGGCTACGTCGAGGGCCGGCCGGTGCTGCCCGAGCTGGACCTGCGGATGCCCGCGGGCCAGACGGTCGCGCTGGTGGGCGCGACCGGTGCCGGCAAGACGACGTTGGCGAAGCTGCTGTCCCGCTTCTACGACCCGGTGAAGGGTGCCGTCCGTCTGGACGGGGTCGACCTGCGCGACCTCGACGAGGCCACTTTCCGCAATGCAGTGGTCATGGTGACCCAGGAGAACTTCCTGTTCACCGGATCGGTGGCGGACAACATCAGGTTCGGCCGGCCGGACGCCACGATGAAGGAGGTCGTGGCGGCGGCGCGGGCCATCGGCGCGGACGAGTTCATCGAGGCCCTTCCGGACGCGTACGACACCCAGGTGGGCAAGCGCGGTGGCCGGCTGTCGGCCGGTCAGCGGCAGCTGATCGCGTTCGCCCGGGCGTTCCTCGCCGACCCCGCGGTACTGATCCTCGACGAGGCGACGTCCAGCCTGGACGTTCCGAGCGAGCGGCTGGTGCAGCGGGCACTGCGGACGATCCTCGCGGACCGGACAGCGCTGATCATCGCCCACCGGCTGTCCACGGTGGAGATCGCCGACCGGGTGCTGGTGATGGAGCAGGGCCGGGTGGTCGAGGACGGGTCGCCCAGCCAGCTGGTCGAGCAGACGGGGCGGTTCGCCGACCTGCACAACGCGTGGCTGGAGAGCCTGGCCTGAGCGACTGATCACCTGCGCCGACCTCTTCGGGCCGGCCACGGCGAGTGACGAGGAGCCGTCTCCCTGGGGGGAGGCGGCTCCTTCTCGTTGTCCGGTCACCTGCCGGCTGGGCCCCGGCCCCGGTGATCCACCGCAAACCCGACGTTGACGGTCCGTACCCTCACCGAACGGGTACCTCGAGCCGGCGACCCTGTCTTCCCGCGTCGGTCCGGATCCCGTCACACCGAGTGCCCGCGTGTGAGCTGTTCGACGATTCGTTGTGGCACAGGCGTTCCTCCCATGCACGCGACGTGACATCGGTGGGAGATTGACAACATTCCGGTTACCGGATTGGCGATCTGACCGCGGGTCCCGGTAGCGTCAAGGGCCGAACTACCCGTCAGGGGTGGACCGGCCCGCACAGGTGTCTTTTGACAGGGCGCCGTTGGGCGCACTCAGCGCCCGTGCTGTCGATCGTCGTGATCGATTCAGGGGGTGCCGGTCGACTGTGACCGTGCGAGCGCACGCGACCCGCGTGCGCCAACCCGCGGTTGACATGGCCCCGAGTGCTTCGCCGTGCCCGGCCTTACCGCCGTGTGTCACGAGGTGCGATCGACAAGATTGGGAGCTCGTGCACGCAGTACGTGCCGAAAAGATCTACAAGGTCTTCGGGCGTCGTGCAGACGATGCCGTACCCCTGCTGGAGCAGGGCAAGGAAGCCAAGGACGTACGCCGGATGGGCGTCACGCCAGCTGTGATCGACGCGTCCTTCGCCGTCGAAGAGGGCGAGATCTTCGTCGTCATGGGGTTGTCCGGCTCGGGAAAGTCCACGTTGATCCGGATGCTCAACGGACTCCTCACTCCCACCTCCGGCAAGGTCTACCTCGGTGACACCGAGCTGAGCCGCCTTTCCGCCAAGCAGTTGCGGGAGGTCCGGCAGCAGAAGATCAGCATGGTCTTCCAGCACTTCGCGCTGCTGCCGCACCGGACCGTCCTGGAGAACGCCGCCTACGGGCTGGAGGTCCGCAAGCTCGGCAAGGCCGAGCGGAACGACCGTGCCCGCGAGGCACTTTCCATGGTGGGGCTGGACGGGTGGGAGGACCACCTGCCGACCCAGCTTTCCGGCGGGATGCGGCAGCGCGTCGGCTTGGCCCGGGCGCTCGCCGCCGGCACGGACATCGTCTTGATGGACGAGGCATTCAGCGCGCTCGACCCGCTGATCCGGCGCGAGATGCAGGAACAGCTGCTTGAACTCCAAGCCCGCTTGGGGAAAACCATCGTCTTCATCACCCACGACCTGAACGAGGCGATGCGTCTCGGCGACCGGATCGCGATGATGCGGGACGGCCGGATCGTGCAGATCGGTACCTCGGAAGAGATCCTGCAGGACCCGGCGAACGACTACGTCGCGCAGTTCGTGCAGGACGTCGACCGCTCTCGGGTGCTCACCGCCAGCGCGGTCATGGAACCACCGGTAGCGCTGGTGCGGGCCAAGTCCGGCCCACGGCAGGCGCTGCGGGTGATGCGGGAGAACCAGGTCGGCGCGGCGTTCGTCGTCGATCGTGACCGCCACCTGATCGGTGCCGTGCGTGACAGCGTTGCGGCAGAGGCGACCCGTACCGGCAAGGAGTCCCTGGAGGGACTGACCAACGCCGATGACGTGGTGTCGGTCGGGCCGGACGTGATGCTCGCCGACCTGCTGACTCCTTCGTCGGAGGTGCCGGTGCCGCTCGCCGTGGTCGACGACGACCGGCGACTGCTGGGCGTGATCCCCAGAGTGACCCTGCTCGCCGCGCTGGGCAGCGGTACCCATGCGTCCGATCTCACCGGTGGGCAGGCCAGTTCGGTCGCAGCGCAAGCTGGTCCTGACGGGACGCAAGCCGGTCCTGACGGGACGCAAGCTGACACTGACGGTGCGCAACCTGGGGTTGACGACAAGCTCGCCGGGAGTACCGGCCCGGACGCCCAGGAGGTCAGGCCGTGAGTCTGCTCGCGATGTTCTCGATTCCTCGCCTGCACGTCGGCAAGGTCTTCGCCGCCGTCGTCGACTGGCTGGTGAACAACCTCGGCGGGGTGTTCGACGCGATCGGCAGTGCCGTCGGGTTCGTCGTCGACGGGCTGGCCGGGTTCTTCAACGCGCCCGTGATCGTCGGTCTGGCCGTGGTCTTCGGTCTGCTCGCCCTTGCCCTGAAGGGCTGGAAGTGGGGCGCGGGCGCCTTCGTGGTGGCCCTGGCGCTCGGCTACGCCGCGGCGTTCGGCGGACTGCCACCGGCGATCGTGCTCGCGGTGGCGTTCGGCGTGCTGGGATTGGCCTTGCGGGGCTGGAAGTTCGGTCTCTTCGCCGTCGTCGCGTTCCTTCTGATCGACAGCATGGGCCTGTGGAAGCCGACCATGGACACGCTGGCGCTGGTCCTGGTCGCGAGCCTGGTCGCGGTGGCGCTCTCCATCCCCATCGGCATCGCCGCGGGGCAGAGCGAGACCGTGAGCCGGATCGTCAAGCCGGTGCTGGACTTCATGCAGACCATGCCCGGATTCGTCTACCTCATCCCGGCGATCTTCCTGTTCGGCGTCGGCGTGGTGCCCGGCGTCGTCGCGACGGTCATCTTCGCGATGGCACCCGGCGTACGCCTGACCGAGTTGGGGATCCGCCAGGTGGACCGCGAGGTCGTCGAGGCCGGTGAGTCGTTCGGTGCGCCCCCGGGACGCATCCTCGGCCGGATCCAGATCCCACTCGCCCTCCCGACGATCATGGCCGGCATCAACCAGGTGATCATGCTGGCGCTGTCCATGGTCGTGATCGCGGGACTCGTCGGCGCCGGTGGGCTCGGCGGCAAGGTCTACACCTCCATCTCCACCATCGATCTGGCCGGCGGCTTCGAGGCCGGCCTGGCCGTTGTGGTGCTCGCGGTCTACCTCGACCGGCTGACGGCCTCTTTGACGAGTCGTTCGGCAGTGGTCCGAGCGCAGTCGGCCACCGGAAACCGATGAGGTTCCGGCAGCGCTGACACCCGCCTTACGGGGCACTCGCGTGTCGTCCGGCGCGTGACGTGAACAACCTGACGACGAAAGGACTGTTGAACCGTGCGAAATGGAGGACTGTGGCGCCGCCTGGCGGTTGCGCTCGCGGCACTGGTGGCGACCACGCTGGTGGCCGCGGGCTGCGGCACCATCGGTGGTGCGAACAACGCCGGCGGTGGCGAGAAGAAGGGGACCACTCAGGCGAGTGGCTCCGGCGAAGGCAAGACGATCAAGATCGGCTGGATCCCCTGGGACGAGGACGTCGTCACCACCCACCTGTGGAAGCAGGCCCTGGAGAAGAAGGGCTACAAGGTCGAGATGGTCCAGCTGGACCCGGGACCGCTCTTCGCCGGCCTGGCCCGCGGTGACATCGACATGTTCCTGGACACCTGGTTGCCGACCACCCACGGGACCTACTGGAAGCAGTACGGCAACAAGCTCGAGGACCTCGGCGTCTGGTACGACAACGCCACGCTCGGCATCACCGTCCCGAACTACGTCAAGGACGTCAAGACGATCGCGGACCTGAAGGCGAAGTCCGGCGAGTTCGGCGGCAAGATCACCGGTATCGAGGCGGGCGCCGGGCTGACCAGCACGACCGAGAAGAAGGTCATGCCGGCGTACGGCCTGGACAACTACAAGCTGGTCAAGTCCTCCACGCCGGCGATGCTCACCGAGCTGCAGAAGGCCATCAAGGCCAAGAAGCCGATCGTGGTGACCCTGTGGCGTCCGCACTGGGCCTACGCCAAGCTGCCGATCCACGACCTCAAGGACCCCAAGGGCACCCTGGGCAAGGGCGAGCAGCTGCACGTGGTCGGCCGTAAGGACTTCGGGAAGGACTTCCCCGAGGTCAAGAAGTGGGTGGCCGACTTCAAGATGAACGACCAGCAGCTCGGCACCCTGGAAGACGAGGCCCTGAACAAGAACAAGGGCAACGAGGCCAAGGGCGTGTCCGACTGGTCGAAGAAGAACGCCGACTTCGTGGACGGTCTGACGAAGTAGGCGATCTGGCGAGGTAGGCGTACTCCACCTCGAAGGAGGCGGTCCGCCTTCCGGATGCCGTGCGGCGCCCGGTCCCACCCGCGTGGCGGGGCCGGGCGCCGCTTGCTGTCCGGACGAGAAGCTGTCAACGACCGGTTGTCGCCGCTGCCGAGCAATTCGAGAGCCATTTGGACCGGTGTGCCCGGGAAAGCTAGAGTTGCCCCGATAAAGGCACGAGAAATTGCTGATAATCTTTCGCGGACCCGCAGGATGTTCGCATATTCTTTCCGTTATATCCGGTCTGCGCCACCACCGGGTCACTCGCCGCATTTGATGTGGTGAAGGTCACTTTCTCCCCGTGCGCACCAACTTGGAATGATCTCGCCGCACATGTAAATGTAGGCGGCGTCGTGGCGAACCCTGCGCGGTTTCGCCAGCTACATTCCGGTGCTGCGCCGAGCAGTCGTGTCTCATCGCGCCGACTGCCCGCGGTTGTCCGTACATAAGTATCGAGACCTTCACACAAAAGCGACACAACGCCAGGTTTCGTGACGCCGGTGGCCCGTGTATTCGGGCCGCGCGCGGTCGGGGGAGATCATTCCGCAGCGGTGCAGAACGACTTGTCCCGATCGAAAGGTTTTGCTCTTGTCTGGGCCGCAGAAATTCTCGCAGAGAGCCCGTCGAAAGATCGTCGTAGGTGTGGTGGCCGCCGCCCTCGTGGTGGCCGGAGTCGCCGCCGGTGGCCTGGTCCTGGCCAACCGGTCCGAGCCCACGCCGGCGACCGCGTCCGTCGACAAGCCGATCAAGGCCGCCAAGTCGTCCAAGGCCGCTGCTCGTGGCGCCGACCGGAAGCCGGTCCCGACCGCCACCCCGAAGCCCACACCGACGAAGACCGCCAAGCCGTCGCCGAAGCCGAAGCCGAAGGTGACCAAGAAGGCCGAGAAGAAGGCCGAGAAGAAGGTCGTCAAGAAGGTCGAGAAGAAGGTGGTGAAGAAGACCGCCAAGCCGACCCCCAAGGCGACCAGGAAGGCGAAGAAGTCCGTCAAGAAGGCTTCCGGGCCGGTCTGGAAGGTGCTGGAGACCAAGAGCGGGCCGGCCACCTTCTTCGGTGACGCCTCGGAGTACCAGCCCACCGCCTGCGGCGGCAACACCCGGACCACCACCAAGGGTGTGGCGCTGTGGAAGATCCCCTGCGGCACCATGGTGCGCATCACCAGCAAGCAGACCGGCAAGAGTGTCATCGCTCCGGTCGAGGACCGCGGCCCGGCCGGCTGGACCGGCGCGGTGATCGACCTGCTGCCCGACACCTGGGACGCGCTCGGCGTTTCCCGTGACCAGGGCCGACAGGAAGTCACCTACGAGGTGCTCAGCAAGTAGTCGCTTCGCTGCGGCTCGCGTCCGTCCTGTGGATGCGAGCCGTAGTGCGGCACAGAGATGCGCAGGACGCGTCACGGTCACGTTACGACGGACCCTTCCCGTATCGGGGAGGGTCCGTCGGCGTTTTCTGGTGTGGTGCCTCCCGCGCGGACTTGCCGGTGTCCTCGTGGGATGCGATGTGGGTTGCGCTGTTCGGTGGTACGAGATTCGCGGGCCTCGTCTGTGCTGAACGCGTTCGCGTTCGCCTGTCGCCTGTCGCCCGTCGGGTCCGCTGCGCTCGGTTCGACAGGTTGAAGTTGGCGGGAATCTCTTTGTGGATAAGCGGTTTCCGGCGAGAGTCAGCCGATCTTGTCGGGTAGAATCGAACGCATGAGCGACGGCAGTGGGTTCTTCGGCGACGACTCGGGTGGGGGCCCGGGTCGTCGCCGGGTGCTGCCTTCGGGGTTGGCGGAGATGCTGCCTGGGCCGCGGCTGGCTGTGCTGGTTGCATCGGTGGACCGGGCTTTGTGTAACGGGTTCGAGCTGGAGGAGCTGGTCAGGGCGCGTCGGAAGCTGATCGGCTGGCTGGAGGCCGAGTGCCTGTCCGATGTGAACGAGCTGGCACACACCGCCCCCGGTATGCCTGAGGAGCCGGCGCAACGCAGTGTCGAGCTGGACTCGATGACCCAGGTCGTCCTGGAGGCTCTGCTGGGGTGGTCCGGCTATCACGCCGACTGGTATCTGACGCTGGCCACCACCCTTCCCCGCCTGCCCCGGGTGCGGGAGGCGTTGGCGTCGGGGCGGTTGGAGTTGGCTGAGGTCCGCATCATCGTGGACCGGGTCACCGACGCCAAACCGCATCTGTGGGGCGCGATCGAGGACGCGATCTTCCCCAAGGTGCTGGAACTTCGTGGTGGGTTGTTGCGGGCGAAGGTGGAGGCCGAGGTGGTCAAGGCCGACCCCGACGCCGCCGCCAAACGCCACCGTGCCGCAAGGACCGGGCGCAACGTCGCGATCTGGCCTGCCGTCGACGGCGTCGCCGACCTCGCCATCCGCGGACTGTCCGCGGACCAGGCCGCGGAGGCGTACGGCTACATCGACGCCATCGCCCGCGCGGTCAAGTCCAGCGGCGACCCCCGCAGGCTCAGCCAACTGCGCGCGGACGTGGCCTACTCCTTGCTCGCCGGCACCGCCGACATCGTTGACTGCTCCGCCCCTACAGTCACTGACAACCACACCGGGAAGAGCCAGGCCCAGCCCAAGGCCGCGAAGGACGCAGCGGCCGCAGACTCTGAGCACTGCCAGGCGGCACAGGACCAGTCTGGGCAGGACGAAGCCGGGCAGGACGAAGCCGGGCAGGACGAAGCCGGGCAGGACGAGTCTGGGCGGTGCGCTGCGGAGAACGAGACGCCGCAGGTACGCACCGAGCCCGAGCAGGCGGACTCCGAGCCGGTCGACGGTGAGCAGTCGGCGAACGAGCAGGGCCAGAACGAGCAGGGTGAGAACGAGCAGGGCGGGCAGGGGCACTGTGGTGTTCACCGGTTCCCCGACCATGATCTGCACGACAGTTGGTGTGAGTGTGGCGACTGTTCTCCTGTGCCGGTCGCCACGTGCACGGTGTGCGGCGGCGCCGCGACGACCGGCGTTCCGGTCCATGACACCGCAGCTCACCTTGCCGCCGACCGCGGCTCGGCCGGGACGAGCGCCACGGAGTGTGACGTGGCCGGGGAGAACGTGGCCGGAAGCAACGTAGCCGGGGAGAACGTGGCCGGAAGCAGCGCAACCGGTGAGAGTGCGGCTTCGGTGACCGGGCCTTCGGCTGCGGGTCAGATCCCGCGGCAGAACCGGCCACCGGATGAGACGGCCGACCCACCGGGCCCACCAGTTCCACCCGACCCGCCACCGGACAACTCGCCACCACCACCGCCGTGGTCTTCCTCGCAGCTGAGCTGGGGGCCGATCCGAACGCGCGCCAAGATCCAGCTGAACGTGCCGTTGACCACGTTGATGGGACTGTCCACCCGGCCCGGGGAACTCGGCGGGTTCGGACCCGTCATCACCGAGGTGGCCGAGCGGTTGGTGGCGAACAACCTCACCAACCCCGAAGCCAGGTTCAGTGTCGGGGTCACTCATCCGGTCACGGGGCGGTTACTGCATCTGCATCCGATACCGGCGAGGTTCCTGCGCGGACTCCAGGCAGAGCTGGTGCATGCCCGCGACCAGCGGTGTGCGTGGACCACGTGCCGCAGGCCCGCGGCGACGTGTCACCTGGACCACAACACCGAGTACGCCGACGGCGGGGAGACCAGTGTGGACAACATCGCACCGCTGTGCCCGCGCCACCACAAGGCCAAAACCGAACGCGACTGGAAACTGAAGCAGACCGCACCCGGCGAACACACCCTCACCGACCCCTTCGGCCGCAGCTACAGCAGCGGGGCACCATCCCTCACCGATCCCGTGGTGCCGGTCGAACCCGCGACGGCTACCGCCGGTACGAGGACGGCAGAGGATGACCTGCCACCGTTCTGAGGGCACAGCTGGCCGAGTCGGACCTTCCCGCCCGGACCGGCTGGCCGATAGTGGCGCCCCGGACCCGGGCCCCGACGCGGGGCTGACAGAGTGGACGGAGTGCGGCGATCGCCCGGCCTTACGGCCGACCGGTCGCCGGTGTCCGGATCCAGGGCGGTGGTGGGAGATGATCCGCGGATGCGACGGAGGAGTCCGGTGACACGTGACGGTGCCGAGGCCGGAGCGAGGGTGAGCGCGAATACCGACGAGCCGGCTGCCGGCCACGGTCTGGTCGGGCGTTCCCCCGACGCGTGCTCGATCCTTTCCGCGACGTACGACGAACCCATCGCCGGATCGGCCGCGACCGCGACGACCTGGCTGTGCATCGAACAGCCCGGCCCCTACGGCGCGGACGCGCTGGTGGAGAGCCATTTCGACGTCGAACTCGGCGGGGAGCTCGCCGCCCGGGCGAAGGGCACCGGCGTACGCATCCAGTTGATCCGACGCCCCGGACGGCACGCCGACGCGCATCCCCCGGACACGTTGCCCGGTGGCCGCCGGGTTTTCGTGGCCCACACCGGCACCGGGGCGACCTGGCTGCGGGCGGCGGTCGTCGACGACCCCCGGTCCCTGCTCGACCTCGACCTCGCGGCGCTGACGGCAGGCGAGGAGCCGCTCGGGTGGGGGGAACGGCTCGCGGGGCCGGTCCTGCTGGTGTGCAGCAACGGCCGCCGCGACCTGTGCTGCGCGTTGGTCGGACGTCCGCTCGCGGGTGAGCTCGCCCGGCGCCACGCCGCGGACGATCCGGCGGGCGGCACCGTCTGGGAGACCACGCACACCGGCGGCCACCGGTTCGCGCCGACCGCGGTGCTGCTGCCCACCGGCTACCTGTACGGCCGGCTGGACGTCGACTTCGCCGAGCACGTGCTCGCCGAGGCCAGGGCCGGGCGGATGGTGACCGAACGCTGCCGCGGCCGGTCCACCTGGTCGGCGCCGGGCCAGGTGGCCGAACTCGCCGTCCGCGAGCTGACAGGTGAGACCGACCCGGACGCCGTACGACCAGAGCCCGAGGTGCCCGACGCGTCGGGATGGCGGGTACGAGTGGTCGCGGGGGGCCGGGCCTGGACCGTCACCGGCCGGGAGGAGACCCTCCGCCCGGACCGCAAGACCAGCTGCGCCAAGGCACCGTTGACGCCCACTGCTCACGTGGTCACCGAGGTCGGCGAGGCCGAGCCCGCCGGCGTACGCACCGGCTGAGCGGGACCTGCGTCACGCAGGTCAGGCCTCGCGGGCGTGCGTACCGGCGTCCAGCACCCGGGCAGGGGCGATCGCGGCGGCGAACTCGTCCGCGTGCGCGGCCACCCACGCGTACGCGGCACGGACGTCCGCGACCGCGGCGGCCGCCACCTCGTCTCCTGCTCCGGCGGCATCGGAGGCGGCCAGCCCGCGCCAGCAGCGGTCCTGCCACCACAGGATCGTCTCCACCAGGTCGGCCCGGTCGCGGGGCAGCAGGCCGTACGCGTCGGCGATCAGGGCCACCAGCCTCGCCGGGCCGGCGGCGCTGGCCCGGCGCGGCCCGAGGTCGAGGAACTGCCAGCACACCAGCGCCACGTCGTGCACGCGGCGGCCCGGGCCGGCGAGATCCCAGCCGACGAACGCGTACGGACGCAGCCCGGCCTCCTCCTCGCGGTAGACCGTGGTGCGCGGCGCCAGGTCGTGGTGGCAGGCGACCTCCTGGTCACCGGCGAGATGGGTGCCCGCGGTCAGGTCGTGGAACTGCCGGACCAGCTTCGCCACCTTGACCAGGCTGTCCTCCGACCAGACCGGCGGCGGCTGGGCGACCTCCCACGCGACGTGCCCGTCGAGCCGGCCGAGAACCTCGCGGCCGTCACGGTCGACGCGGTATCGGGGCGCGCCGGGCCAGCCGTAGTGGCCGAGGTGGCAGAGAAGATCGTGGACGTACGAGGGGTCTGCCGCCGGCACCGTCCACGGGTCGGGGTCCTCGACCCGTGGGACCCGGGCGGCCTCGGCGCGGTGGCGACCCGTCGTGCTCTCGGCGGCCATCCCGACAGGGTGCACCGTCCGCCCCCCGGCGCGCTACCCGTCCCGAAGGATCCGCCGGCAATCACCAGATCCCTCGCGTAACGGCGTGTAATCAGCCCGAATCCCCTCGGGAAACGACCGTTGCGGCGCCCGCGGCCGCGGCGAGGGGGCAAGCTGGGGGCATGACCGATGCGTTCGTCTTCGATGCCGTCCGCACCCCCCGGGGCAAGGGGAAGCGGGGTTCGCTGCACAGCGTGAAGCCGGTGACGCTGGCCACGACCGTGCTCACCGCGCTGGCCAACCGCGCGGACCTGGACACCGCCCGGGTGGACGACGTGGTGTTCGGAATTGTCACGCCGGTGGGCGAACAGGGCGCTGACCTGGCCCGGACCGCCGTACTGGTGGCCGGCTGGGACGTCGGCGTGCCCGGCACCCAGCTGAACCGGTTCTGCGCGTCGGGGCTGGAGGCGGTCAACCTGGCCGCGCAGAAGGTCGCCTCGGGCTACGACGACCTGGTGGTCGCCGGCGGTGTGGAATCGATGTCACGGGTGCCGATGGGCTCCGACGGGGGTGCGTGGTTCATCGACCCGGAGACGAACCTGAAGACCGGCTTCGTACCGCAGGGCATCAGCGCCGACCTGCTGGCCACCCTGGAGGGTCTGGACCGCGCGGACGTGGACACGTTCGCCGCGACGTCGCAGCAGCGGGCGACGCTGGCCCGCGACAAGGGTTACTTCGAACGCTCGCTGGTCCCGGTCGTCGACGTCAGCGATGAGGTGCTGCTGGACCAGGACGAGGCGATCCGGCCGGAGACGACGGTCGGCGGGCTGGCCGCGCTGCCCACGAGCTTCGCGAAGATGGGTGCGCTCGGGTTCGACGCGGTGGCGATGGACCGCTACCCCAGTGTGGAACGCATCCGGCACGTGCACACCGCGGGCAACTCCTCCCAGATCGTGGACGGCGCGGCCGCCGTGCTGATCGGCAGCGAACGCGCCGGCCGCGACCTCGGCCTGACTCCGCGTGCGCGGATCGTCAGCGCCGCCGCGGTCGGCACCGATCCCACCCTGATGCTGGTCGGTCCCGGCCCGGCGGCCCGCCGCGCTCTTGACAAGGCGGGGTTGACGCCGAAGGACATCGACCTGTACGAGGTGAACGAGGCGTTCGCCGCGGTGGTGCTGCGGTTCATGCGGGAGCTGGACCTGTCGCCGGAGGTCGTGAACGTCAACGGCGGCGCGATCGCGCTCGGCCACCCGCTCGGCGCGACCGGAGCCATGCTGGTCGGCACCGTGCTGGACGAGCTGGAGCGCCGGGACCTTCGCCGCGGCCTGGTGACACTCTGCGTGGGCGGCGGCATGGGCGTCGCCACGGTGATCGAGCGCCTCTGAGTGACCGTCCGGCTGGGCGGCTGCGCTGGTCAGCCGTCGAGCACCGCGAGGGTGAGCCTCGCCAGCCGGGCCGGGTCGGCGATCACGTCGTACGCCGCGATCTGGTCCTGTTCGATCGCGAACGTGACCGCCAGCAGCGGTCGGCCCTCGTGCGCGACGACAAGGCCCGGCGCACCGTCGACCAGGACGAGTTCGGCGGCCCGGGCCCGGGCGGCGAAGTGGAGCGTCTCGTCGATGACGGACTCGATGCCGCTGACCCGGGTCGCCGCGCCCACCGCCACCTCAGCCCCTAGCCAACCCCGCTAGCCAACCCCGCTAGCCCAACCCCGCGTGCTCTACCGGTCGCCGTCCTCGCACGGTTCGTCGGCGTACTGCGCCTGCAGGCGGGCCAGCTCGGCCCGCAACTCCTCGCGCACGCCGGCATAGGCCGGATCGCCCCACACGTTGGTGAGTTCGGCCGGGTCGCGTTCGAGGTCGAACAGCTCCCACTCCGGCGGCATCGTCCGGTCCGACGCGCCGGGCAGGCCGAAGCCGCGGGCGTAGTAGTAGATGAGCTTGTACCGCTGCGTGCGGACGCCGTAGTGGGCCTCGACGTGGTGCGGCTCGTCGTCGTGTTCCCAGTAGCGGTAGTAGATCGAGTCCCGCCAGCCGTCCGGACGCTCGCCGCGCAGCAGCGGCCGCAGGCTCTCGCCCTGCATCCGCGGATGCGCCTCGAGACCGGCATAGTCGAGGAACGTCTGCGCGAAGTCGATGTTCAGCGCCATCGCGTCGGTGGTCGACCCGGCCGGCACCTCCGGCGGATAGCGCACCAGCAGCGGCATCCGCAGCGACTCGTCGTACATGAAGCGCTTGTCGTACCACCCGTGGTCGCCGAGGAAGAAGCCCTGGTCGGAGCTGTACGCCACGAGCGTGTCGTCGCGCAGTCCCTCCTCGTCGAGCACGTCGAGCAGCCGGCCGGTGTTTTCGTCCACCGACACCACGCAGCGCAGGTAGTCCTTGAGATACCGCTGGTACGCCCACCGGGTCCGTTCCGGCTCGGTCAGCCCGGGTGGGAACGGCGCCTTGAGGTCGCGCTCGTTCAGGTCACGGCCGATCCGCATCCGGGCCTCGCGGGCCGCGCGCCCGTGCCCGGCGTGGTCGTCGAACAACGTGGCCGGCTCGGGCAGGTCCTCGTCGGCGAACAGCTTGGTGTGCGCGGTGTCCGGGTCCCAGCTGCGGTGCGGCGCCTTGTGGTGCAGCAGCAGGCAGAACGGCCGGTCCGGGTCCCGCTGCCGGATCCGTTCGATGGCCAGGTCGGTGAGGATCGTCGTGGTGTAACCGGGGACGGTGCGCCGCCCGTGCTCGGAGATCAGCTCCGGATCCCAGTACGGTCCCTGCCCGTCCAGCACCTCCCAGTAGTCGAAGCCCTGCGGGTCGTGCGCGCCGCCGTGGCCGAGGTGCCACTTCCCGGCCAGCCACGTCTGGTAGCCCGCGTCGCGCAGCATCGACACGAACGTCGGCTGCGCGGCGTCGAAGTGCGTCGACAACGTGCGGACGCCGTTGACGTGGCTGTAGGTGCCGGTGAGGATCGACGCCCGGCTCGGCGCGCACAGGGCGTTCGTGCAGTACGTCGCGTCGAACCGCATGCCCTCGTGCGCGAGACGGTCGAGGTTGGGCGTCTGCAGCAGGGTGTCGTCGTACGCGGAGATGGCGTGTGCGGCGTGGTCGTCGGTGAGGACCATGACGATGTTCGGCCGGCGGTCGGGGCGCTGGTCGGTCGGCACGCGGGTTCCTCCGCTCGCGAACTGTCGGGCGGTCCGTCGCGGGTCGCCGCTGACCACGCGGGTACGACCCTACTCGCTAGGCGTCGGTGCGGAGCAGGCCGTAGATCACTGCGTCCCGCCAGGCGCCGTCCCGCCAGCAGACTTCGCGCAGCACGCCCTCGCGCCGGAAGCCGACCTTCTCCAGCGTTCGTTGTTCGGCGGTGTTCCCGGCCTCGACCCGAGCCTCGAGCCGGTGCACGGTCGTGAACCTGAACAGGTGGTCGACGAGCACCCGGTGTGCCTGCGTGCCGAGCCCGTTGCCGCGGTGCTCGGGCAGCAGTGCGGCACCGACCTCGAGGCAGGTGCCTTCGGGTCCGGCGTAGTCCAGTCCGCGCCAGGACACCAGGCCGGCGACCTCCCCGTCCACTGTGACGGCGAGCGCGGTGGAGTCCTCGCCCACGTAGCTGTCCTTTTCGAAGCGACGGCGGCGAATCTTCGGATCCACGAACCCGTGCCACTCGAAGGTGCCCAGCGCTTCCGGGTCCGTGCACAGGCGATCCAGGACGTCCAGGTCGGCCTCGAGGAAGGCGCGCAGCAACAGTCGTTCGGCCATCGGCCGATGCTAGCTCCGGTACCTGGACGGATCGCGGGCCGAGCACTACACGGAGCGGGTCTCGACCTTCACCGGGGCGGACGTCTGCACCTCGACCTGGCCGGAAGCGTCCACGGCGACGGCCAGCGAATGCCCGGCGATCCGCAGCCCGCTCACCCGCAGCGGCCACCATGCGGCGAAGTCCGCCGCCGGCGCGACCCGCAGCGTCCCGCCCGGCACGTCCGGCTCCAGCCCGAGTGCGGCGGTGAGCATCACCACCGAGGCGGCCGCCGACCACGCCTGCGGCCGGCACGAGGCGGGGTAGGCGAGCACCGGATCCCCGGCGTGGGCGTCGGTGCCGGCGAAGAGTTCCGGCAGCCGGAACGCGAAGTCGGGTGCGGTCCGCAGCAGTCCGAACGCCAGCGAGGCCGCGGCCCGGTGGTGGCCCGCGCGGGACAGCCCGAGCATGCCGATCGCGGTGTCGTGCGGCCACACCGAGCCGGAGTGGTAGCCGAGCGGGTTGAACCCGGCCGCGTCGGCGCTCATCGTGCGCAGGCCGTAGCCGCTGTCCAGGTCGGACTCGGCCATCCTGGCCGCGACCCGGGCGGACTCCTCCGGGTTGAGCAGGCCGGTGCCGAGCAGGTGGCCGAGGTTGGAGGTGGCCGTGTCGACCGGCCGCTTCCCGCCGTCCAGGGCGATCGCGGGGAAGGAGCCGCGTCGGTCCGACACCCAGAAAGTCGTACGGAAGCGCTCGCGCATCACCTCCGCCCAGTCCCGCAGCCGGTCCGCCCCGGGCCGGCCGAACGCCTCCAGCAGGGCCGCGCCACCGATGGCCGCCTCGTGGGCGTACGCCTGCGCCTCGCTGAGCGCGATCGACGGGTCGGCGATGGTGCCGTCGGGGAACTGGATGGAGTCGTTGGAGTCCTTCCAGCCCTGGTTGGCCAGGCCGTGCCCGGACTCGTCGATGTACTCCAGGAAGCCGTCACCGTCGGCGTCGGCGTCCCCGGTCAGCCAGCCGAGCGCGGCCTCCAGCGGGTCGAGGAACTCGGTGACCTCCTCGGCCGGCATGCCCCAGCGCCAGGCGTCGTGCAGGAGCGAGATCCACAGCGCGGTGGCGTCGATCGTCCCGAAGTACAGCGGCGGGAGCCCGCCGGGACCGCCGACGGCCAGGGTGTCCTGGCGTACCTCGTGCAGGATCTTGCCCGGCGCCTCGGCGGTGTCCGGGTTGGTCTTGGTGCCCTGCCGGCGGGCGAGGGTCCGCAGCGTGCCGCGGGCGAGGTCGGTGCCGAGCGGCAGGGTGAGCCGGGCCGCCCACAGCGAGTCCCGGCCGAACAACGTGAAGAACCACGGGCTGCCGGCGGCGAGGAACACGTCGTCCGGCGCCATCGGGTCGGCGAGCGCGAGCGCGGCCAGGTCCTCCACGCTGCGGTCGACCAGCCGTTCCAGCTCGGCCGGTCCGGAGACGTCGACCTCGGACCAGCCGGGGCCGTCAGCCGCGGGCAGGAAGGCACTGGTGGCTGTCACCGGCTCGGCGCCGCCGGCGGCAGCGATCCGCTCGACGGTGAGCCGCAGCGAGGTCGACCAGCGGGTCCGCGCGGGCAGGCTGACGCGCCAGGCGAACACCGCGTGGCGCTCGGCGTCGGTCTCGTACATGACCGGCGTCCGCTCGTCCCCGTGCGTTCCAGCACCGTCCGCGGCCAGCAACGTCACCCGGACGTCCTCGCCGTCCCAGGCGCAGGTGCCCGAACCCGCCGAGGTCAGAGCCGCCAGGGGTGGCCGACCGCCGCGGCGTACGTCGTCCATGGCGGCGAGGTCGGACCCGGCCCGCACCCGTACGACGCACTCCACCGCGGTCCGGGCGGCGTTGACCAGCGTCAGGGTCTCCTCGATGCCGTCCGGACCGGCCCGGCGTTCGCGCTCGACCCGCACCGTCGAGTCGGCACCGGGGTCGCCCAGGTCGCGCGCCACGCTCACGAACCGTGCCGTACCGGCGTCGTGGACGGCGTGCCCGACCGGCGTCGGCTCCACGCCGTTGACATCGACCAGCAGGGTGGACAGGGCGCGCCGGTCGTGCAGGAGCACGCCCTGCACGCCACCGGGCCGGATCTGCCCGTCCGCATCGGACAGTGCGACTGCGGGGGCGTGCACGCAGCTGACCAGCTCGTGCAGGAACGGTTGCGGCATCGGCGTCTCCTCACCACGGGGCGGTCCGTCCGCCGGTCCGTCTCCGACCAGATCCCGACCAGATCCCGATCTTTCCTTATCGTTATCGATCTGAATCGATCTGATCTTGGGACGGGGGCTGGCGCCCGAACCGGTTGGCGCAGGATTGTGTCCTACGTTCGGTCCGCCAGTGTGGCCGGTCCGACCGTTCGGCTCGTCGGCGGGACCGGCTCCGGCCCGTGGGCGCGCCGACGTACGGACTGAAGGCGTGACCGGGCGGGTAGCGTCTCCACACAACACTGCGACAACCCTCCGCGACAACACCGCCGTCCCGAGCTTGGGTGAGGACGTGATGACAGACGCCGTGCGGTACGACAGGGACGCCGACGGTGTCGTCACGCTGACGTTCGACCAGCCGGGCCAGTCGGCCAACGTCATGAACGCCGACTACATGACGGCGATGGGCGCGTCGGTCGACCGGCTCGAACGCGACCGCGACGCGGGCGAGCTCCGCGGGGTGATCCTCGCCTCGGCCAAGCCGACCTTCTTCGCCGGCGGCGACCTGGAGATGCTGCGCGACGTCGACCGCGGTGATCTCGCGGAGTTCCGCGGCTTCCTGACCGACGTCAAGGCGCAGTTGCGTCGGCTCGAACGCCTCGGCCGCCCCGTGGTCGCCGCGATCAACGGGTCCGCGCTTGGTGGCGGCCTGGAGATCGCGCTGGCCTGCCACCGCCGGATCGCGCTGGACGACCCGGCGGTGAGGATCGGCTTCCCCGAGGTGACGCTGGGGCTGCTGCCCGGTGCCGGTGGCATCGTCCGGTCGGTCCGGCTGCTCGGCCTCACCGCCGCGCTTCCGCTGCTGGTCGAGGGCACCCAGCTCGGTCCCGGTGCGGCCGCCAAGGCGGGGCTGGTCGACGAGTTGGCCGCGACACCGGAGGACGTGCTCGCCAGGGCCCGCGGCTGGATCGACGCGCGGGCCGCCGAGGCCGAGGGGCCGGTCCAGCCCTGGGACCACAAGGGGTTCCGGGTGCCTGGCCAGCCCACCGACGCCCAGGGGTACGCCGCGCTGTCGGCCGCTCCGGCGATGCTGACCAGTCGTACACACGGTGCCTACCTCGCACCCGAACGCATCCTCGCCGCCGCCGTCGAGGGCAGCTTCGTCGACGTCGACACCGCGCTGGAGATCGAGACGAGGTACTTCTGCGACCTGGTGACCGGCCAGGTCGCGAAGAACATGATCGGCACGCTGTGGTTCGGCCGGAACGAGGTGGCCCGCGGCGCGTCCAAGCCACCGGGCTACGAGAAGCGGCCGGTGCGCACGCTCGGCGTGCTCGGCGCGGGGATGATGGGCGCCGGGATCGCCCACGTCAGTGCGTACGCCGGCATCGACGTCGTACTCGCCGACGTCACCGCCGACCAGGCCCGCGCCGGGCGGGACCGGGTCGCCGCGCTGCTGGACGAGCGGGTGGCGAAGGGCCGGCTCACGCCCGGCCGCCGGGACGAGGTGCTGTCCCGGATCACCGTCACCGACACCGGGCCCGGCATGGAGGCGCTGGCCGAGTGCGACCTGGTGGTGGAGGCGGTGTTCGAGGACCGCGCGGTGAAGAACGCCGTCCACGCCGCGGCCGAACGCGCCGCGCCCCGGGCGTTCCTCGCGTCCAACACCTCGACCCTGCCGATCACCGGCCTGGCCGCGGCGGTCCAGGCGCCGGAGCGCTTCGTCGGGTTGCACTTCTTCTCACCGGTCCACCGGATGCCGCTGGTGGAGATCATCCGCGGCGCGCAGACCTCGCCGGTGACGCTGGCCGCGGCCTTCGACTTCGTACGCCAGATCGGCAAGCTGCCGATCATCGTCAACGACGGCCGCGGCTTCTTCACCTCCCGGGTGTTCGGCACCTACGTCACCGAGGGCATCGCCATGGTGGTCGAGGGTGTGCCGCCGGCCGTGGTGGAGAACACCGCGAGGACGGCGGGCTTCCCGGTCGGCCCGCTGGCGGTCGCCGACGAGGTGAGCCTCACCCTGCTGGCCCGGGTACGGGCGCAGGAAATGGCAGACCTCGCGGCGGAGGGGCACACGCCCGCGCCCTCTCCGGCGTACGACGTGATCGAGGCGATGGTGGAGCTGAACCGGCCCGGCAAGGGCGGCGGCGCCGGTTTCTACGACTACGGGGGAGACGACGGGAGAAGGCTGTGGCCGGAGCTGGCGGAGCGGTTCGCCACCGGGTCCGGTGAGGTGCCGGTCGGCGACGTCGCCGACCGGTTGCTGTTCGTCCAGGCGCTGGAGGCGTTGCGCTGTCTGAACGAGGGGGTCGTTCAGACGGCTCGCGACGCCAACGTGGGCACCGTGCTCGGGATCGGCTTCCCGGCCTGGACCGGCGGTGCGGCGCAGTTCGTCTCGGCATCCGGTGGGCCCGCGGTGTTCACGGCGCGTGCCAAGGAGCTGATGGCGCGTTACGGCGAACGGTTCCAGCCACCTCCCATCAAGTGGTGAGACTTGTTTCCCCCCAATCAAGTCTCTCGCCTGGATAATGTCGCCCCCGGACCTCGGTCCCTGTGAGTACCGGAGGGAAACATGCTGGTTCTCACGCTTGATCAGCGCGGCAGCCGCAACGGTGTCGACAAGATCGACGGTTTGCTTGCCCGGTTGCGCGCCAACCCGGCATCGATGCGGTTCGTGCGCGACTTCGAACGCACCGCGGGGGACGAGGTGCAGGGGTTGCTCGACCATCCCGACGACGCGGTCGACGTCGTGCTCGACGTCGTCCGGGCCGGCGACTGGTGGGCGGGAGTGGGAGTGGGATCGGTGCGCGAACCCATCCCGGCGAGCGTGCGCGCGGCCACCGGGCCGGCGTTCATCAACGCCCGGGAGGCGGTGGAGCGGGCGAAGAACACCCCGTCCAGGCTGGCCGTGGTCGGGCCCGACACCCGTACGGCCGCCGAGGCGGAGTCCCTGCTCGCGCTGCTGTCCGCGGTGGTGCAGCGGCGTACGGGACCCGGCTGGGAGGTGGTCGACCTGATCCGGCAGGGGCTCCCGCAGAAGGACATCGCGACCGACCTGAAAATCAGCCCGCAGGCGGTGAGCCAGCGGCTGCGCACTGCCTTGTGGCAGGAGGAGCGCGGGGCCCGGCCACTCGCCGCCAGGCTGCTCACCCAGGCCGACGAGGCTGACCGGGCGGCCCGCGGTACGGCGTCCACCTCCGGTCGCGACTGAAAGGTCCGCAGGGCACCTGAGGAGGCCGCGCACCTGTCAAAGTACGCAGAGCGGCTGTCAGAGTACGGAGAGCACCTACCGACGGGGAAGGGACGAGGTGAGTTCCGGATGAACGTGTGGGGCGATCTGGCACTGGTCGTCCTCGCCCTGCTGGCCGTGGTCGCCGTCGGCTCGTGGGTGCCGACGGTCCACGACCGGGTCGAGCAGCTCCCCTGGTGGCTGGTGGCCTTCGTACCTGCCGGGCTGCTCGGGCTGGCCGGCCTGTTCGCGAGCGGGATGACCGGCGTCCCGTCGCACGAGATCCGGGTCCTCGCCGTCGTGTTGAGTGTCGCGGTGGCGATCTCCGGCGGCGAGCCCGTGACCCACGCGATCCTGCGGGGCGCCGGCGAGTCCGGCATCCCCGACATCACCCGGCCGGTCGCGCCCGCGCCGACGCCGTTGCCGGGGGAGGGCGCTGACGGTGGGACGAGCAGCGGTCCGGCTGCACCGCCGGGGACACCGGGAACACCCGGACCCGACGGGGGAGCGTTCGCAGGGACGGGTGCCCGCTCGTCGCCGTCCGGCGGCGACCCCCTGTCCGGCATGGCCTCCGGGCGGGGCCTGCCCGGCGCCGGCGGACTGCCCGCCGGGGCGCCCGGCGCGGCCCGGAGCATCACCGGGACGGAGACTCCCCGCCGCCCGGGCCGGGTGCGCACCGGCCGCCCCGTACTCCGTGGCGGCGCCTGGATCGGCGTGCTCGAACGCGCCGCGATCGCGAGCTGCCTGCTGGTGGGGTACGGCGAGGGCGTCGCGGTGGTCCTCGCGGTGAAGGGCCTGGGCCGCTACCCCGACCTGCGTGCCTCCGGTGCCGCCGAGCGGTTCATCATCGGCACGTTCGTCAGTCTGCTGTGGGCCGGCGGTGCCGCGGGCATCGGCCTGCTGCTGCGCTGACCGGTTCGCCGACCCCGTTTACGGCGAAGGCCGGGCACGGCAGGATCGAGACCATGCGGGCCCACGGCTACTTCGACGCCGACCACGACGCGTTCCGGGAGTCCTTTCGTACGTTCTGTGCCCGGGAGGTCGTGCCCCGCCAGCCCGGCTGGGACAAGGCCGGCCTGGTCGACCGGGAGGTCTGGCTGGCCGCGGGGCGGCGGGGGTTCCTGGTGCCCGCCGCCGACGAGGCGTACGGCGGGCTCGGCGTCACCGACCTGCGCTACGAGCAGGTGATGATCGAGGAGCTCGCCGCGGTGCACGAGTCCGGCTTCGGGCTCGGCCTGCACAACGGCATCGTCGCGCCGTACTTCCTGCACGCCGCCACCCGCAGCCAGAAGCGGAGGTTCCTCACCCGGGCGATCACCGGCGAGGCCGTGCTGGCGATCGCGATCACCGAACCCGAGGCCGGCTCCGACGCCGCCGCGCTGCGCACCCGGGCCGTGGAGGACGGCGACCACTGGGTGCTGGACGGCGCGAAGACGTTCATCTCCAACGGCATCACCGCCGACATCGTCCTCGTCGCCGCGCGCACCGAACCCGACCGCCGGCACGGCATCGGGCTGTTCGTCGTGGAGAGCGGCACGCCCGGGTTCACCCGGGGCCGCAAGCTCGACAAGCTGGGGTTGCGTACGCAGGACACCGCGGAGTTGTTCTTCGACGGCTGCCGGGTGCCGAAGGAGAACGTGCTCGGCCACCCGGGCGAGGGGTTCGTCCAGCTGACCCGGCAGTTCGCCCAGGAACGCCTGGTGGTCGCGATGAGCGCGGTCGCCGGCGCGGAGGTCGCGCTGCGGGACACGATCGCCTACGTGCGGGAACGCCAGGCGTTCGGCCGGCCGCTGTCGGCGTTCCAGGACACGAGGTTCCGGCTCGCGTCGCTGCGGACCGAGGTGGACGTGGCGCAGGCGTACGTCGACCAGTGCGTGCTGGCCGCCAACGCGGGCGCGCTGGACGCGCCGTCGGCGGCGCAGGCGAAGCTGTTCGCGACCGAGATGCTCGGCCGGGTCGTCGACGACTGCGTGCAGATGCACGGCGGGTACGGCTACATGTGGGAGTACCCCATCTGCCGGGCGTACGCCGACGCGCGCGTGCAGCGCATCTACGCCGGCACCTCGGAGATCATGAAGGAGATCATCGGCCGGGCGATGCTCGACGGGTAGGTGCGCGTCCCGGAGCGCCGCGCGGGAATGATGGGCGGATGAGTGGCCCGCTGAACGGCGTACGCGTCCTGGAGTTCACCAACCTCGCCCCGGTGCCGTTCGCGGCGACCATGCTGGCCGACCTCGGCGCCGACGTGGTGCGGGTGGACCGGCACGACGCGGTGGCCGGCGGACCGGCGCGACCGGGCGATCCGCTGGCGCGCGGGCGGCGCTCGATCGCCCTCGACCTCAAGCACCCGGAGGCGATCGCGGTCGTGCTCCGGTTGGTGGGGTCCGCCGACGTGCTGGTCGAGGGGTTCCGGCCGGGCGTCTGTGAACGCCTCGGGATCGGACCGGACGCCTGCCTGGCCGCCAACCCGCGGCTGGTCTACGCCCGGATCAGCGGGTGGGGTCAGGATGGCCCGGGTGCGAACGAGGCCGGGCACGACCTGGACTACCTCGCCGTGTCCGGGGCGCTGGCGCCGATCGGGCCGGCCGGTGCGCCGCCGACCCCGCCGCTGAACTACGTCGCCGACTTCGCCGGTGGCGGCATGCTCGCCGTCGTCGGCATCCTCGCGGCGCTGTGGGAACGCGAACGCTCCGGCCGCGGCCAGGTCGTGGACGCGGCGATGGTCGAGGGGGCCGCGCTGCTGTCGGCGCAGCTGCACGGACTGCTCGCCGACGGCATGTGGACCGGGCCGCGCGGCGGCAACCTGCTCGACGGCGGCGCACCGTTCTACCGCTGCTACCCCTGCGCGGACGGCCGGTTCGTCGCGGTGGCTGCGCTGGAGCCCCGCTTCTACGCAGCACTCCTCGCCGGGCTGGGGCTGGTCGACGAGGACCTGCCCGGACAGTACGACGAGGCGGGCTGGCCGCTGCTGCACGAGACGTTCGCGGCGGCGCTGGCCACCGGTACGCGGGACGAGTGGGCCGAGCGCTTCGCCGGGACCGACGCCTGTGTGACCCCGGTGCTCGAACCCGCCGAGGCGCCGCACCATCCGCAGGCGGCGGCCCGGCAGTCGTTCGTGGATGTCGGCGGACAGGTCCAGCCCGCCCCCGCTCCCCGGTTGTCGCGGACGCCGAGCGGGGTGCCGGGCGCGGCGCCGGCTCCGGGCGCCCACAGCCGGGAGGTGCTGGCCGGCGCGGGGTTCGGAGAGGCCGAGATCGGTGAGCTGGTCCGCTCCGGCGCGGTCGCCCCCGGGGCCGGGTAGTCGGACGTCCGACCATCCGTTCGGACGTCCGACAAACTGTGGGAGCCGAACGACTTCGGTTGCGCCTAACCGTGGAATCCGACATGGCGCGGTCTGGGAAGGAGGGCAGATCCTGGACGCACAGCTCAGGCGGGCACGCTTGGGACGACCTGGTGCACCCAGGGTTCGGGTGCGTCGAGCGGGCGCTGTCGGTACGTTAGGTGGCACGGCTGTGCGATCGGTCACAGCCGTGCGTGTCGGACGTTGGTCGCGCCCACCGGTGGCGACTGGTCCGAGGCGGCTTGAGCTCCGGCCCGGTGGCGGCGACCCCGCCCACCGATGGACTGAAGGAGTGCACGGTGACTGAAGGCACGTTCGGGGCCCCGGCGGGTGAGCCCGACCTCGTGCAGCTGCTCACGCCCGAGGGCGAGCGCTGCGAGCATCCCGACTACGCGTTCGATCTGGACGACGAGGCCATCAGGGGCTTCTACCGTGACATGGTGCTCACCCGGCGCATCGACGCCGAGGCGATCGCCCTCCAGCGGCAGGGTGAGCTCGGCATCTGGGCGTCGCTGCTCGGCCAGGAGGCCGCACAGATCGGCTCCGGCCGCGCGGTCCGGCAGCAGGACTTCATCTTTCCCACCTACCGCGAGCACGGTGTCGCGTGGTGCCGCGGCGTCGATCCGCTGGCGCTGATCAGCCTGTTCCGTGGCGTCGACCACGGCGGGTGGGACCCGGCCGACGTCAACTTCCACCTCTACACGATCGTCATCGGCGCGCAGACCCTGCACGCGACCGGCTACGCCATGGGCATGCAGCGCGACGGCTGCGTCGGCACCGGCGACCCGGAGCGGGACGCGGCGGTGCTCGCCTACTTCGGTGACGGGGCCAGCGCCCAGGGCGACGTGAACGAGTCGTTCATCTGGTCCGCGGTGTTCAACACCCCGACCGTCTACTTCCTGCAGAACAACCAGTGGGCCATCTCCGCCCCGCAGGAGAGGCAGTCCCGGATCCCGCTCTACCGCCGGGCCGCGGGCTTCGGCTTCCCCGGCGTACGCGTCGACGGCAACGACGTCCTCGCCAGCTACGCCGTCACCAAGGCGGCGTTGCAGCAGGCCCGCGACGGCGGCGGCCCGACGCTGATCGAGGCCTTCACCTACCGCATGGGCGCCCACACCACCACCGACGACCCGACGCGGTACCGCCTGCAGGACGAGCTGGAGCACTGGAAGCTCAAGGACCCGCTGGCCCGGGTCAAGGCGTACCTCACCCGCAACGCCCTGATCGACGACGCGTTCCTGTCCGACCTGGACACCGAGGCCGACGACCTCGCCGCCCACGTCCGCGCCGGCACCCTGGCCATGCCCGAACCCGACCTCGCGGCGACGTTCGACCGGGTGTACGCCGAGATGACACCGGAGCTGCGGGCCCAGCAGGAGTGGTTCCGCGAATACCACGCGTCCTTCCATCCTTCCGGCCAGGCGGCCGACGGCGGCGCACCCCACGCGGAGGTGACCCGATGACCGCGCTCACCCTGGCCAAGAGCCTGAACGCCGGCCTGCGCCGCGCCATGGAGGACGACCCGAAGGTCGTCATCATGGGCGAGGACATCGGCCGGCTCGGCGGCGTCTTCCGGGTCACCGACGGACTCCAGAAGGACTTCGGCGAGGACCGCGTGATCGACACGCCGCTGGCGGAGTCGGGCATCGTCGGCACCGCCATCGGCCTCGCGCTGCGCGGCTACCGGCCGATCTGCGAGATCCAGTTCGACGGGTTCGTCTACCCGGCGTACGACCAGATCGTCAGCCAGGTCGCCAAGATGCGCTTCCGCTCCCAGGGCCGGCTCGCGGTCCCGATGGTGATCCGGATCCCGTTCGGCGGCGGCATCGGCGCGGTCGAGCACCACTCGGAGTCCCCCGAGGCCTACTTCGCCCACACCGCCGGCCTGAAGGTCGTCGCCTGTGCGAGCCCCGGCGACGCGTACTGGATGATCCAACAGTGCGTCGCCAGCGACGACCCGGTGATCTTCCTCGAACCCAAGCGCCGCTACTACGAGAAGGCCGAGGTCGACACCGAGGCCACCGAGGCGCCCTACCCGCTGTTCGCTTCGCGGGTCGTCCGCGACGGCACCGACGCGGTGCTGCTGGCGTACGGGCCGATGGTCAAGACCTGTCTGGAGGCCGCGCAGGCTGCCGCCGAGGAGGGGAAGAACCTCGCCGTCGTCGACCTGCGCACACTTTCGCCGCTCGACCTGGACCCGGTGTATGAGCTGGTACGCCGGACCGGGCGGGTCGTCACCGTGCACGAGGCGCCGATCACCGGTGGCCTGGGCGCCGAGCTCGCCACCCGGATCACCGAGGAGTGCTTCTACTCCCTGCAGGCACCGGTGCGGCGGGTGGGCGGGTTCGACACACCGTACCCACCGGCCCGGGCGGAGGAGGACTTCCTGCCCGACCTGGACCGCATCCTCGACGCGGTCGACCGCGTACTCGCCTACTGAGGGCCCGAACGTACGAAGGGAAGGTCCATGACCGAAGCGCGCGAGTTCCGGCTCCCCGACGTAGGTGAGGGGCTGGTCGAGGCCGAGATCGTGTCCTGGCGGGTCAAGCCGGGCGACGAGGTGAAGGTCAACGACGTCGTGGTCGAGATCGAGACCGCGAAGTCGCTGGTCGAGCTGCCGTGCCCCTACGCCGGGACGATCGCGGAACTGCTGGTGCCGGAGGGCCAGGTCGTTCCCGTCGGTACACCGATCATCCGGGTCGCCGCACCCGGCACCGCCGTCTCCCCGGGACCGTCCGCTCCGAGCGCTCCGGCCGCCGCGGCGGCTCCGGCAGCCTCTGCTCCGCAGGCGGCCGAGGCCGCTGTCGCCGGCTCCTTCGACGTCGCCGCCGGAAGCCCGGGCGCGACCACCGAAGCAGCGGCCGTCGACGAGCAGAAGACCAGCATGCTCGTCGGGTACGGCCCGCGGACGACCTCCGCCCGCCGCCGCCCGCGTACCAGCACCTCGGCACCCGCCCCGACGGCCGCCGCCCCCGCGACTCCTCCGACTCCCGCGCCGCCCCTGCACGTCACGCCCGCGCCGGCTGCTCCCGCACCCGCCCACCCTGGTGTGCTCGCCAAGCCGCCGGTCCGCAAGCTCGCCAAGGACCTCGGCGTGGACCTGACGCAGGTGCCGCCGACCGGGCCGAACGGCACCGTCAGCCGGGCCGACGTGGAGGCCTTCGCCGCCACCGCGGCCTCGGCGGCCGAGCCCGCCGAGGCCGCGGTGGCACCCGCCGCACCCTCCGCCGGCGAGACCCGGATCCCCGTCCGCGGCGTACGCAGGTCCACCGCGCAGGCCGTCACCCAGAGCGCGTTCACCGCCCCCCACGTGACCGAGTGGGTCAGCGTCGACGCCACCGCGACGATGGAGCTGCTGGACCGGCTGCGCGCCCGCCGCGACTTCGCCGACGTCCGGCTGTCCCCGCTGGTCGTGGTGGCCAAGGCGTGCCTGCTCGCGCTGCGGCGTACGCCCGAACTCAACGCGACCTGGGACGAGCCGGCCGGTGAGATCGTCCTCAAGCGCCACGTCAACCTGGGCATCGCCGCCGCCACGCCGCGCGGGCTGATGGTGCCGCACGTCAAGAACGCCGACCGGATGCCGCTGGCCGACCTGGCCCGGTCGCTGACCGAGCTGACCCAGACCGCCCGCGCCGGCAAGACACAGCCCGCGGAGATGCAGGGAACGACGTTCACGATCACCAACGTCGGCGTCTTCGGGGTCGACGGCGGCACCCCGATCCTCAACCCCGGCGAGTCCGGGATCCTCGCCGTCGGCGCGATCCGCAAGCAGCCGTGGGTCGTCGACGACGAGGTGGTCCCGCGCTGGGTGGCCACGCTGTCGCTGTCGTTCGACCACCGCATCGTCGACGGCGAACAGGGCTCGCGTTTCCTGATGGACGTCGCGAGCGTGCTGGAGGACCCCGCGTCCGCCCTGCTGCTCGCGTAAACGGGGTCGCCCGACCAGCGGCTGGGAGTCAGCGGCGGCCGGGGGTGAGCGTGCGCGCGTACAACACGTTCGCCTCCTGGTCGCGCAGCCGTACGGTCAGCTCCCCGCTGTCCCCGGTGATCTCCACCTCGCCGAAGTGCTGCCAGCCCTCCAGCGGCGAGGCGCCCTGACGCGGCGGCGCGTGCACGTACATCGCCTCCGGCCCGAACGTCGCGTCCAGCTTGTTCGGCCCGAACGCGCCGGCGTTCAGCGGCCCGGACACGAACTCCCAGAACGGCGAGAAGTCGGTGAAGCTCGCCCGGTCCGGTGAGTAGTGGTGCGCGGCGGTGTAGTGGACGTCCGCGGTGAGCCAGACGACGTTCTCGACCCGGTGCCGGCGCAGCGTCGACAGCAGGGTGGCGATCTCCAGCTCACGTCCCTTCGGCGCACCGGGGTCGCCCTGGGCGAGGCCCTCCATCGCGGTCGCGCCGTCGGGAACGACCAGGCCGAGCGGCAGGTCATTGGCGACGACCTTCCAGGTGGCGCGCGACCCCAGCAGCCCCTCGGTCAGCCACTTCGTCTGCCGCCAACCGAGTACGCCGCCGTCGGGGACGGTCTCCAGCCCGGGTGTGTTCGGGTCCTTGTAGGTCCGCATGTCCAGGACGAACACGTACAGCAGTGGCCCGTACGACACCTTCCGGTACACCCTGCCCTCGGGGTCGCGGTGCGACGTCCGGATCGGCATCCACTCGAAGAACGCCCGCCGTGCCCGCACGGCCAGCACGTCCACCCGCTTCTCGGTGTAGCGGTCGTCGTCCAGGATCTGGCTCGGGTACCAGTTGTTGTGCACCTCGTGGTCGTCCCACTGGTTGACCTGCGGAACCTCCGCGGCGAACGCGTGCACGTTGCGGTCCAAAAGGTTGTACGCCCACTGGCCGCGGTACTCGTCCAGGGTCTGCGCGACCTTGCTCTTCTCCTCGGTCACGACGTTGCGGTAGACCCGGCGCCGAAACCCTGCCCCACCATGTCGCCCGACCGCAGGAACCGTACGTCCGTGCGGTGCCGCGGGGCGGTGACCGGCCGGCCGGTGAGTGCCTCGCCGACGACGCCGTGCCGGTCGGGGTCCTCGAGGTGGACGCGGTAGAAATGCTCCTGGCCGGACGGCAGGCCGTGCAGGTCGGCCCGTCCGGTGTGGTGGGTCTCCGCTGTGAGCACCGGCCCGGGCACGGTGACCGCCCGGCGGAAGTCCGGCGTACGGGCGACCTCGACCCACATCCGGGCGGTCCGGTCGGCGCGGGCCCACACCACCGCACCGTTCGCGGTCGGGTCACCGCTGGCGATGCCGTGGGTCAGGCGCGGGCGGCCCGAACGCAGGACGCCCGGTGCGAACGTCGATGGCGATCAGCGAACCGCCGGGGATTCCCCGCCGCGGGGTCCGCCGCCGCCGTGAGGCCGCGGGTACGTTGGGTAGTTACCGGACAAACGTGCGTGACCGTGATCAGTGGTACATGTCATGATCGGGGGCAGGCCCACTCGGGAGGTACTCATCGTGCGTCGACGTCGATATACCTGGCTGGCCTTCCTGGCCACGTTGGTTCTCGTGTCCTGGCAGGCCCAGGCCGCACAGGCGGCCACCGGAGTTCCCGACCGTTCCCGGCACTGTGCCGTCGGTATGCCGGCGATGCCGGCCACGCAGTCGGAGACCGGTGCCCATCTCACCAAGCCGAGCAGGATCTCCTGCTTCGGCTCGTTCGCCGAGTCCGTCTCCTACGCCACGGCCGGTCGGGTCCGGCTCGCGCCCGATGCCCGCTCGGTGAGCACCAGGCAGTTGCAGGCCGCGGGCGTCGTCTCCACCCCCGCAGCACTCGCCAGCCAGCCGCTGGTCGGCATCGAGTACGAAGACTCCAACTACGGCGGTGACTCGCTGGTCCTCTACGGATCCAGCGGCTCCGGCTGCTACTCCGGGACGTGGTACGGCTTCCCGAGCATGTCCAGCCTCGGGTTCGACAACCGCATCTCCTCCGCCCGTACGTACTCCAACTGCCTCGGGCGCCACCACGACGGCACCAGCTACACCGGCAGTTACCGCTACTGCGACGGGAGCTGCTCGACGTTCGGCACGATGAACGACCGGACGTCGTCGATCAAGTTCTTCTGAGCCGACCCTCGGACCTTCGGGCCCACCTGCGCCGATCCGGCTGGCCCGATCCGGGAGGTGACCGGGCCGAGCGGGTCACGCCCGGCCCGGTCGAGGGGGCTCGCCGGCCGTGCTGCCGCCCGGGGGCAGCACGGCCGGCTCATCTCGTGGCGCGCGGCAGGCCGAGGCGTTCACAGGTGGAGGGAGGTCCCGGGAACACCCCCGCCACGCCCTTGTCGAGAGTGCACGCCACAAGAGTCGGGACCCGGGTCGACCGGCCCGGCGATGCTGCGGTGGAGCCGCGGTCGCCCGCGGAGACGAGACCGTTTCGCCACGCCTGTCCGCACGCGGCGACCGGGTCGTGGATGGCGACGGTGCCGCCGGCCGAGGCGGCGCTTCCCGCGGGCATCTTCCGTGCGACCGCGACCCGGGTGACGTCGACGCGCGCGGCGTCGACCTTCGGCGCGGAGTAGCACACGACGCTGCTGGTGTTGCTGGGCGGCTTGAACGCGACGTAGGCGGTGGCCGCACCGCCGGCCAGAACCATCGCGAACGCGCTTCCCCCGACGGCGGCACCCTTCCAGGTGCGCCGCCACCACGGGCGGCTGGTGCCGCTCACCTCGGCGACGAGCGCTGCGCGGAGCGTGTCGCGGCGCTCCCGCGGCATCGTGCGTGGGGGCGGAAGGTGGAAGTCGTCGTCAGTCATGGCAGGAGTTCCCCGTTCACGTTGTTCGAGCGCTGCGCCGACAGAGCCCTTCCCGTGGCTCTTCGCCGGGCCCGTCCCTGGACCGCTCCCTGGGCGCCTCCCGGGCTCGAGGTGGGCGCGGGACCCCCCGTTCGTCCCGCGCCCGCCTCGAGCCCGGCAAGCCGGCGTAGGTGTTCGCGGGCGCGGGAGAGCCGGGAGCGCACCGTGCCGACGGGAATCCCGAGGGCGACGGCCGCGTCGGTGTAGCTGAGTCCGGCCCAGACGCACAACGCGAGCACGTCCTGCTCGTCTGGTAGAAGACGGGTGAAGACCTCGAGCACCCGTTGCATGGCGCGTTCGTCGTCGACTCGCGACACCGCGTCGTCGGCGGGGTCGGGAGCGACCACCGCTGCGGGCAGTTTCGCGAGGAGGCGGCGATGACGCCGCAGGCTGCGGTCGCGGTTGCGGACGACGTTGTTGGCCACCGCGAGCAGCCAGGGCAGGATCGACTCTCCGCTGAGCGACACGTCGTGCCGGCGCCGCCACGCTTCCAGGAACACCACCGAGGCGAGGTCCTCCGCCGCTTCCCACGATCCGGTACGCCGGAAGCAGTGGTTGTAGACGGCATCGATGTGGCGCTCGAAGAGCCCACCGAACGCCGACGGGTCGTCGCCCTTGGCGGCCCTGCGCCAAAGTTCCCCGTCGGGCTCGCTGGTGGGCCGGAGTTGATCCACACCCCCTCTATGTCCGGCCCCCGGAAGGGGTTCGCGACTTTTTCGGGGAAGGTTCCGGCCCATGACTGCGCCCGGACGTCAGAGGCTGCGCAGCGAACGCCCGGTCCGGGCGGCGCGGACCAGCAGCGGGCTCGGGCGGTAGCGCCCGCCGGGGTAGGCGCGGGCGAGCGTGCCGAGGACGTCCGCGACTACCTCCGGGCCCACCAGGTCACCCCAGGTCAGCGGGCCGCGCGGGTACCCGGTGCCCAGCCGCATCGCGACGTCGACGTCGGGTGCGCTCGCCTCCCCGCGGGCCACCAGGTCGACGGCCTCGTTGACCAGCATGCACACGGTGCGGGCGACGATCAGGCCGGGCACGTCGTCGATGACGCTGACCGCGAGGCCGGCGGCCTGGAACAACCCGATCGCCTGGTCCAGGGTGCCCGGCTCGCAGCCGTCGCCGGGGGCCAGGCACACGCGCGTCGCGGTCGCCGCGTCACCCACCCAGTCCAGCGTCACCGCGTCCCCATCGAAGGTGGCGGGCTCGCCGGTCGTCTCCAGCACCAGGCCGCCGCCGGGGAGTTCGATGCCGTACGCCGACTCACCCGGCTCGAACTCGCCCGGTCCGGAACGCTGGGCGGCCGGTCCGGTGTCGTACCGCTCCATGCTCACCCCGGCCGCGGCGATCCGGTCGAGCAGACCGAAGCAGGCCGTGAACCCGCCGTGGTAGGTCACCTGGTCCGGCGGCGTTCGCGGCTCCGCCGTCCGCGGCCCGGGAGGCTCGGCGTCCCCGCCGTACTCGTACCACCCGCGCCCGGTCTTGCGGCCCAGCCAGCCGGCGTCGACGACCTGCTGCTGGGCGACGAACGGCGCGTAGCGTGGGTCGCCGAACGTCTGCTCCCACACCGACCGTCCGACCGCGAGGTTGACGTCGTTGCCCACCAGGTCGGCGAGGGTGAACGGGCCCATCGGGAAGCCGGCCGCCTCGGTGAGTACGGCGTCGATGGTGGCGCAGTCGGCCCCGCCCTCCTCCAGCACCTGCATCGCCTCGCCGTAGAACGGCCGGGCCACCCGGTTGGCGACGAACCCGGGCGTCGACGCGCACCGCACCGGCGTCTTGCCCCAGGCGGTGGCGGTGTCGGCGACGGTCTGTGCGACCTCCGGGTCGGTCGCCGCGCCCGCGGGCACCTCCACCAGGGCCATCAGCGGGGCGGGGTTGAAGAAGTGCATGCCGGTGACCCGGCCCGGGCGGTGCAGCCCGGCGGCGATCGCGGTCACCGACAGCGTCGAGGTGTTGGTGGCCAGGATCGTGTCGTCGGCGCAGACCTTCTCCAGGGTGCCGAACACCTCTCGCTTGACCGGGAGGTGCTCGACCACGGCCTCGACCACCAGGCCGCTCGGGGCGAGGTCGGTCAGTGAGGCGACCGCGGTCAGCCGGCCGCGTGCGGCGTCGGCGGCGGCGGGATCGAGCCGGCCCTTTTCCACCAGTCGGTCCAGCCGGGCCAGGATCTGGGCGACGCCGCGGTCGGCCGCGCCGTCCTGCGCGTCGTACAACCGCACCTCGTGGCCCGCGACCAGGGCGACCTGGGCGATGCCGGCGCCCATCGTCCCGGAGCCCACGACACCGACCGGAGTGGAAACAGGAAGTCCCGCCATGGCCCCATCCTGGCGTACGGGCCCCGCGGGTGCACTCGTACCGTGGACGGCCCGCGGCGCGGCGTCCAGGAGCGGCTCCGTCCCCCGATGTCGTCCACAGCCCGCGCGACAGCCGGGTTGTCCACAGCCGCCGTTCGGCGAGGGTTGTGGACGCGGTAGCCGGTGTTCTCATCGGCGGGTCGTTCGTGGAGAACCTCCCCCGAGCAGAGGACCGGGCGGCGACGTCCTGGCGCTGCTCGGCCCCAGGCTCCGCTTGCTCCAGCAGCGCATGCACGGGGGACCGGCATGAGTCCCACCCGGCGCCGGAACGGGTCCGCGCAATGCGTGCCGGGGATGCCGCCGAGCGCCTACGCTGACGCCGTGGATGCCGACACTCTCGACCAGGCCGTTGCCGCCATCCGTACGCGCGGCTACTTCTCCGCGTTCCCCGAGTCCCCGAGCCCTCGGATCTACGGACCGGACGCGGCCGTGGAGGGGCAGCGGGCGTTCGAGGCGTGGCAGGACCGGGAGTTCCCGGTCGGCACGCCGGGCTCGGACGGCACGGTGGCCAACGAGAAATCGCCTTTCGGCATCCCGCTGGACGTGCGCTACCCCAAGGTCGACGCCGCCGGACTGGACGGCCTGCTCGCCGCTGCCCGGGCCGGGATGGCCCAGTGGCGCGACGCCGGACCCGACACCCGGGTCGAAGTGACGCTGGAGATCCTGCAGCGGCTGCACCGGCGGGTCTTCGAGCTCGCGAACGCGGTGATGGCGACCACCGGCCAGGCGTTCGTGATGGCCTTCCAGGCCGGAGGGACGCACGCGCTGGACCGGGCGCTGGAGGCCGTCGCGTTCGCGCACACCGAGATGACCCGGCACCCGGCGACCATGGTGTGGGAACGCCCGGCCAAGGGCGACCCGGTGCGGGTGGAGAAGACGTTCACCGTGGTTCCGCGCGGGGTGGCGGTGGTGATCGGCTGTACGACGTTCCCCACCTGGAACTCCTACCCCGGCCTGTTCGCGTCTTTGGTCACCGGCAACCCGGTCGTGGTGAAGCCGCATCCGCGTGCGGTGCTGCCCCTGGCGATCACCGTCCAGGTCTGCCAGGAGGTGCTGGCCGAGCGGGGCTTCGACCCGCACCTGGTCACTCTCGCCGCCGAGGCCGAGGGCACCGGCCTGGCCATGGACCTCGCCACCCGTCCGGAGGTGCGGATCGTCGACTTCACCGGGTCGGGAGAGTTCGGCGGCTGGCTGGAGTCGCACGCCACCCAGGCGCTCGTCTTCACCGAGAAGTCCGGCGTCAACCCGGTGGTGATCGACTCCACTGACTCCTTCCGCGGACTCACCGCCAACCTCGCGTTCACCCTGTCGCTGTACTCCGGGCAGATGTGTACGACCTCGCAGAACATCTACGTCCCGGCAGGTGGGATCGAGACCGACGAGGGGCACAAGAGCTTCGCCGACGTCGGTGCGGGCCTGGCGGCGGCGGTCGACAAGTTGCTCGCCGACGAGGCCCGGGCGGTCGAGCTCCTCGGCGCTATCGTCAACGACGACGTGCTCGGCCGGGTGGACCGGGCCGCGGACCTCGGCGAGGTGGTGCTGGAGCCGCGGCCGCTGAACCACCCCTCGCTCAAGAACGCGGTGGTCCGTACCCCCGCGATCGTGGCGGTCGACGCGGGTGACCCCAGCGGTGCCGACGCTGCCGGTGACCGGCCGTACACCCGTGAGTGCTTCGGCCCGGTGACGTTCCTGGTCCGTACGGCCGACACCGGCCAGTCGCTGGATCTCGTACGCCGCCTCGGCCACGAGCGGGGCGCGATGACCGCGGCGGTCTACTCCACCTCCGAGTCGGTTCTGGACGCCGCCCGGGAGGTCGCGCTGGACGTGGGCGTGGCACTGTCTGAAAACCTCACCGGCGGGGTGTACGTCAACCAGTCCGCGGCGTTCAGCGACTACCACGGCACCGGCGCCAACCCGGCGGCCAACGCCGCGTACGTCGACGCGGCCTACGTGACCGGCCGGTTCCGGATCGTGCAGAGCCGGCGGCCAGCCCCGTCCTGACCCGGCCTGAACCTGCAGGACGCCGGCCACCGCCGGGAAATGGTCCGGTCGAGCGGCCGTCCATTGGCCAGGCGTGGCCACAGCGTATTGCGGCCCGCCGCCGTAGAGTGAACGCCGTGCCCGGTGCGCTGACGTGCGGCGGGCGCACGGATGTGTCCAGACTTGTGGAGCGGAGCTCACCATGGAAAAGCGGCGGCTCGGACGACTCGAACACCAGAGCAGCGTCCTCATCTACGGCGCGGCCTCTCTGGCCGAGGTGACCCAGGACGTCGCCGACGCGTCCATCCAGGAGGCGCTGGACGCGGGCATCAACCACTTCGACACGGCGGCGAGCTACGGCGACGCCGAGCTGCGGCTGGGCCCGTGGATGCCGCGCATTCGCGACCAGATCTTCCTCGCCACCAAGACCGGTGAGCGGGAGCGCGAGGCGGCGTGGGCGTCGATCAACGCCTCGCTGGAACGCCTGCAGACCGACCGGCTCGACCTGATCCAGCTGCACGCGGTCGGTGACCGCGAGGAGCTGGACAAGGCGACCGGCACCGGCGGCGCGCTGGAGGCGGCGATCAGGGCGCGCGACGAGGGCCTGGTCTCGCACATCGGGATCACAGGCCACGGCCACGAGGCGCCGGCCACGCACCGCGAGGCGCTGCGCAGGTTCCCGTTCGACACGGTGCTCACCCCGCTCAACTACGCCCTCGGCCGCGACGAGACCTACTACAACGCGTGGCAGGAGCTGGCGGCCGAGACCCAGCGGGTGGACGCCGGTCTGATGATCATCAAGACGGTCGCCCGGCGCACCTGGACCGAGGACGACCACCGTTACACCACGTGGTACGAGCCGCTGGACGAGCAGAGCAACGTCACCGCCGCGCTGGCGTGGGTGCTCTCCCACCCGCAGATCACCGGCATCGCGACGCCGGGTGAGGTGCGGCTGCTGTCCAAGCTCGTCCAGGGCGAGAAGGACCGCTCCGCGCTGAGCGCCGAGCAGATCTCCGCGCAGCTGGACAAGGTCGACGCGTACGCCTCGCCGTTCGTGTCGATGCCGATCTGACGACGTGATCGCGAGCGGGGCAGCCCCTCGAGGGCCTGCCCCGCTCAAGGTCCGGTAGCCGGAGCCGCGTGCGGGCCGGACCCTAGTCGCAGGTGCCGGGGTCGGTGATCTCCAGCTTGCCGACGGCGCTCTGCAGCAGGTCGGTCGTCCTGCCGACGGCGTCCTCGGAGGCGTCGGAGGCCGGGGCGTAGGTGATCTTGACGACCTCGCTCCGCTCGTCGGGGAAGGCCTGCGCGAACCGCCATTCGGTGCCGCGCTGCACACTCAGCCTGCCGACGACCTGGTTGTCGGTGTCGCGTTGCAGGGTCACACCGTCGGTGCCGCGCACGACCGCGCGCAGGTCCTCCTGGGACTGCTGCGCCCGCTCCCCGGTGTAGTACCTACCGGACACGCTCACCTCGCCACCGCCGTCGTCGGCGGGCACGGTGTAGGTCGCGCCACCCGCCGCCTCCTTCGCCGTCCACGACGTCGGGACCGCGAACTCGAGCGTCGCGCAGGTCACCAGCACGGTGCCGGGCGGGCGCGACTCCTGCTTCCCCGTGGCCGTGGGGTCCGGTGAGGGAGTCTCGGTCGACGCCGGTGGTCCGCCCGGCTCGGGCGTGCGGCTCGGCGGCGCCTTCGGCGGGCGTTCGGCCAGACTCACCGGCTGCACCCCGGGGGCACCGCATCCGGCGAGGAGCGCACCGGCGGCGACCAGCACGAACCAACCCGCTCTCCCGGCTCGCGACATCGGCGCGCACCTCTTCCCGTCCGACTTCTCGTTGGGCTTCACGTTCGACTTCACGGTTCGGCTTCCCGCCCGACCGTCACCCGGAGGTCCGAGCCGGCGTCGTGCTCGATCCAGCTTGATTAGGCTCCATCGGCTTGATCGGCTCGGCGGGACCAACGGGCACTGTAGTCCGCCGGACCTGCCGGCCGAGGACGCGTGGGCCACGGCCTGTGGACAGCGTGGTTCCTGTGGACAAACCGTGCCGGACTCACCTGCCGGACCTCTATCGTGAGGACTCGCTGACGGTGGCCGGGGAGTCGGGACATGGCACGACGTGGTGTGGCGGGGGAGTCGAGCACGCGCGTGGCGCGCGCGATCGTGAAGAGGCTGGAGAAGATGTCCGGCCGACGGGTCCGCGTTCATCACGTCGACCCCTCCGACGTGCGCGTCAACCGCCACCTGCCGGGCCACACGCCGGGCCGTCGTACGACAGCGTCCGAGGCGCCGAACACCTCGCGCGGGTGGGAACCGAACACGATCTACCGCGTCCATGACCCGGAGACCAAGCTCAGCGCGGTCTACCAGACCGACCGGTACGGCCGGGTCTCGAGGGTGGAGGGCCGGCTGGTCAGGACCAAGAACGTCCGTGACCCCGACCAGCAGGTCTGGTCCGGCGGCCGGCACCGGCGTCAGTCCGGAAACCCACAGGGGTACGACACCGACGCCGGCGGCCACATCATCGCCCGCGAACTGGGCGGCTCGGGAGCGGGCATCAACACCCTGCCGCAGAGCTGGCGGGAGAACAGCTACGGCCAGTGGCGCAACATGGAGCGCAGGCTGAAGACCCTGGTCGACGGCGAGAACGACGTCGACCTGAAGGTCGTCCCGAAGTACCCCGGCGGCAATGGCGAGCGCCCGGACTGGTTCAAGGTGGAGTACACCGTGACGCCGAGGGACGGCAGCCCGCCCTATACGGTCACGGAGGTAATCTCCAACCGCAGCAAGCCGAAGTAGGGACCCAGGCGATGGTGGATCAGGCACGTCAGCAGGAGCTCCTGCAGGCGATCGGACAGGCACTCTTCGACGAGTTGCCCGACGACTTCGCCTCCGCGCGGGTGGTCTGCTCGATGGTCGGGGACCAGGCGAGGTTCGACGTCGGGTACACCGACGGGTCCGGGCGGCAGTCCTCGACCGCGATGCCCGACGATCTCTACGAGTTGTTCCGGGACCTGCGGGACGCGACGTACGAGCCGGGCAAGGGCGCGTGGTACGTCGCCAGGTTCGAGCTCGCCGCCGACGGGCGGTTCAGCATCGACTTCGACTACGACAGCGAGCCCACCGTGGCGTCGGCGACCGAGGACGACTTCCGCGAGGACCTCGAGCGTTATCCGCGGGAGCCGGACCTGGTTCCCCCGTGGTACGCCCGGCGCACCTGACGCGGCACCGGCGTCCCGCGTCCCGCACGTCGCGGGCTCACGGGATAGGTTCCGCTCATGCGGATACGTGCCCCTGAGCTGGTCGGACGTGGCGGCTGGCTGAACACCGGCGGACGGCAGTACGAGCTGGCCGACTTCCGGGGCCGCTTCCTGCTGCTGGACTTCTGGACCTTCTGCTGTGTGAACTGCCTGCACGTCCTGGACGAGCTGCGGCCGCTGGAGGAGAAGTACTCCGACGTCCTGGTCGTGGTGGGCGTGCACTCGCCGAAGTTCGCCCACGAGGCGGAGGAGGCGGCCGTCCGGTCCGCGATCGAGCGGTACGCCGTCCGCCATCCGGTCCTCGACGACCCCGACCTGACCACCTGGCAGGCCTACACCGCGCGGGCCTGGCCGACGCTCACCCTGGTCGATCCCGAGGGGTACGTCGTCGCGCAGTACTCCGGCGAGGGCCACGCGCACGCGCTGGACGCCCTGCTGGCCGAACTCGTCCCCGCCCACGACGCCCGGGCGACCCTGCGTCGGGACTCCTCGCCGTACGTCCCGCCGCCCCCGCCGGACACCGCGCTGCGCTTCCCGGCCAAGGCGGTGCCGCTGCCCGACGGCAACCTGCTGGTGGCCGACGCGGGCGCGCACAGCCTGGCCGTGCTGGCGCCCGACCTGGAGACCGTCGTCCGCAGGATCGGGACCGGTGATCGAGGCTTCCTCGACGGCGGCCCGGGTGAGGCGGCCTTCCGGGAGCCGAACGGCCTGTGTCTCCTCCCGCCCGACGTCGCCGCGTCCGCGGGATACGACGTGGTGGTCGCCGACACCGCCAACCACGCCCTGCGCGGCGTACGGCTGTCGACCGGTCAGGTGCACACCCTGGCCGGCAACGGCCTGCAGTGGATGCGCGGTGACGGGGTTGGCGCGTTGTCCAGTCCCTGGGACGTGGCGTGGTACGCCGGCCAGGTGTGGGTGGCGATGGCCGGCATCCACCAGCTGTGGACGTTCGACCCGGCGACCCGGGAGGCGCGTCCGGTAGCGGGGACGACCAACGAGGGCCTGGCCGACGGTCCGCTGCCGGAGGCGTGGTTCGCCCAGACGTCCGGGCTCGCGGTCTCCGGTGACGGGCGCCGGCTGTGGCTGGCCGACGCCGAGACCTCCGCCCTGCGCTACGTCGAGGACGGCGAGGATGGCGAGGTGCACACGGTGGTGGGCACCGGCCTGTTCGACTTCGGCCTGCGGGACGGCCCGGCCGACCAGGCGTTGCTGCAGCACCCGCTCGGCGTGACGGTACTGCCCGACGACTCGGTCGCGGTCCTCGACACCTACAACGGCGCGGTCCGCCGCTACGACCCCGCGGCGAACACCGTGACCACCCTGCTCACGGGTCTGGTCGAGCCGAGCGGCGCCGTCGTCGACGGGGACACGCTGGTCGTGGTGGAGTCGGCCGCGCACCGCGTGGCGAGGTTCCCGCTCGGCGGGCAGGTGCGGCCCGTACGCGAGTTCGCCCACCAGACCCAGCGCCCGGTGACGACGATCGCGCCCGGCGAGGTGGAGCTGCTGGTGGAGTTCGAGCCGCCGCCGGGGCAGAAGCTGGACGACACGGCCGGTCCGGCGACCCGGCTGTACGTGTCGGCGACCCCGCCGGCGTTCCTGCGCGAGGGCGAGGGCAGCGGCACCGAGCTCGCCCGGCGGCTGGTCCTGGACGCCGCCGTAGGGGATGGCGTCCTGCACGTGGCGGCCACGGCGGCCAGCTGCGACGTGGACGCCGACCACCCGATGTGCCACATCCACCAGCAGGACTGGGGCGTGCCGATCCGGCTGGCCGAAGGTGCCGGGACGACCCTGTCGCTCGTGCTCGGGGGCAGCGTCGAGGACTGAGCCCGGCCCTGCTCCGGCCCTGCTCAGGCTCAGGCTTCGGGCGTGCGCTCGGGAGCGGTTCCGGCGAGCCGGGTCAGCTCGTCGAGTGCGGATTCGAACAACGGCTCGGGATCGCCTCCGATGTGGGCCAGATGCCCGAACGTCTCCAGCGAGATCAGGCCGTACACCCGTACCCAGCACTGCAGCAGGGTGGAGATCGCGGCCACCGGAAGCGAGTCGACGGTCACGCCGGCCGCCCGGGCGCGGGTGAGCACCTCGTCGCGGTAGCCGGTGAGGCTGGTACGCAGGGCCGCGGGCAGGGTCTCGTCGGCGGGCACGTCGAACGACCGTGCGGCCCACAGTCTCAGCATCGTCTCCTCGAACACCCAGGCCAGGTCGTGGACGGCCGCGATCACCTCGGCCTCCACGCCGCCGTCGTTGTCCCCTGTGGTGTAGGCGGCGCCGGTGGTGTCGGTGGCGCCGGCTGGCGTTCCGGTGTGGAGCGTGAGCTGGTTGAGGTGGTCGGCCGGGTGCGCGAAGAGCAGCGCGAACTCCGCGCGGTGGTCCAGCGACCAGCGGCGGAACGCCCGGCAGATGCCGACCGCCTGGTCCAGCGGCTCGGGGCCGAGGGAGGCTCGATAGTCGCGCAGGGCCGCGCTGACCTCGTGCGCGACCGACGCGCAGCCCAGGTCGAGCAGGCCGGTGCGTCCCTGCGGTGCGTAGCGGTAGAGGGCGGGCGGGGTGACCCCCAGCCGGGCCGCGACCGCCGCCATGGTCACCGCGGGCTGTCCCTCGGCGACCACCAGTTCGCGGACGGCGGCGCCGATGTCGGCGAGGAGCTCCCGCCGCCGCAGTTCCCGGCGGCTCGGCCGGACGTCCGACGCGGCCGGGGCCGCCGGGGCTGGGGCCGTCTGGTGAGCGGACGGGGACGGACGGGGACCACGCGCCGATGTGGCCGCTCTCATGTCGTTGGTCACCTCGTCCTTCGTTACGATCCTTTAGCAAGTTTAGGATCGTCACATTTTCCGCATTCCGGAGGTATCCATGCTCGCACGCTGGGCAGGGCTGGTCGTGCGCCGCCGCTGGTGGGTTCTTTCGGTGGCGGCGGCCCTCGCGGTGCTCGCCGGAGTCGCGTCGACGACGCTCACCGGCCGGCTCGACCAGGGCGGGTACGACGTGCCCGGCAGCGAGTCCGTGCGCGCGAACTCCGCCGTGGCCAGGACGCTCGGCGGCCACGGCGTGGACGCCCTGGCCGTCTACACGGTGCCCGCGGGCCGGTCGATGCGCGACCCCGCGACCGTCCGCGCCGTCCAGCGGAAGGTCGCCGGCCTGCCCGCCGCCAAGGTGGCCGGTGCGACCGGCTGGTGGCAGCAGCCGGCGCAGCTGTCCCGCGACGGGCGTACCGCCGCGGTGGGCATCCGGCTGAAGACCACCGCCAAGGGTGACCAGCTGGCCGACTGGGAGGCCGTGCAGCGAGAGCTCGACGGTCAGAGCGGCGCGACGTACGGCGTGCGGGGCCTGACCGTGCGGTTCAGCGGCTGGGCGGCGATGGGCGTTGCGGTCAACGCACAGACCGAGAGCGACCTGAAGCGGGCCGAACTCGTGTCGTTCCCCGTCCTGATGGTCCTGCTCGTGGTGGTCTTCGGCGGCTTGGTCGCGGCCGGCCTGCCACTCGTGGTGGGCGGGATCGGCATCGTCGGCGCGCTCGGCGTGCTGTGGGTGCTCTCGGCGTTCACCGACGTGTCGGTGTTCGCGATGAACATCGTGACGCTGCTGGGCCTCGGCCTGGCCATCGACTACGGGTTGTTCATGGTCAGCCGGTTCCGGGAGGAGTTGCACGCCGGGACGACTGCGGCGGGTGCCGATCGAAGCGGCGGCAGGGAGGCCGACCGGGAACGCGTCCGGGCCGCGCTGGCGGTGGCGATGCGCACCTCCGGCCGCACCGTCCTGGTGTCCGGCCTCACCGTGGCCGCGGCGCTGTCGGGGCTGCTGGTGTTCCCGCAGGGGATGCTGCGCTCGATCGGGCTGGGCGGGATCGCGGCGGTCATCGTCGCGGCGCTGTCCGCGGTCACCGTGCTCCCCGCGCTGCTCGCCGTGCTGGGCTACCGGGTCGACGCGCTGGCGGTCCCGTGGGGGCGGAACCGACGCGCCGGCCGCCCCCGGAGCACCGGCCGGCATGCGCGGTCGGCGGTCCGGACCGAGCGCGGCTGGGGCCGCATCGGCCGGGTGGTGATGCGGCAACCCGCGCTGGTGGCGGTGGTCGTGATCGGCGCCCTGCTGCTCGCGGGTACGCCGTTCCTGCGCGCGGAGTACGGCGAGGTGGACGCCTCGGTGCTGCCCAGGGGCAACCCGGTGCGTACCGCCACCGAACAGGTCCGCGACCGGCTGCCGGCCGCGTCCACCGACGCCGCCCAGGTGGTCCTCGTCGGCGCGAACGGAAGGGCGCCGGGGCAGCAGGCGGTGCGGGAGTTCTCCGCCGACATCTCCGCGGTGCCCGGCATGGGGCAGGTGGCGCCGCTCGGGGGCAAGGGTGACCGGGTGGTGCTCGCCGCGCAGGTCGACGGCGACCCGCAGGGCGAGGCCGCGCAGGATGCCGTACGGAAAGTACGCGACCTCGGGCCGCCGGCGGGTGTGGACGAGGTGCTGGTCGGCGGCCCCACCGCGTCGCTGGTCGACTCGCTGCAGGCCATCGGCGACCGGTTGCCGTGGATGCTCGCGGTGCTCGCGGGCGCGGTGCTGGTGCTGTTGTTCCTGGCGTTCGGCTCGGGCGTCGTACCCGTCAAGGCGGTTCTGCTGTCCGGACTGTCCCTCACCGCGTCCTTCGGCGCCGTGGTGTGGATCTTCCAGGAAGGGCACCTGACCGGCCTGCTGAACACCGAGGCCGGCCCGATCGACGCCTCCATCCCGGTGCTGATGCTGGCCGTGCTGTTCGGGCTGTCCACCGACTACGAGCTGTTCCTGCTGTCCCGGATCGCCGAGGCCTACCGGTCGGGTGCGTCGGCGAAGGAGGCGGTGGTGATCGGCCTCGGGCGCACCGGCGGGCTGATCAGTGCCGCCGCCCTGTTGCTGGCGGTGGTGGTCGGGGCGTTCGCGCTGAGCGGGCTGAAGTTCATGAAGCTGATCGGCCTCGGCATGCTGATCGCGATCGCCGTGGACGCCACGATCGTGCGCGGGCTGCTGGTGCCGGCGGTGCTCGCGCTGCTCGGCGGTGCCGCCTGGTGGGCGCCCCGCCCGCTGGCGCGGCTGGCTCACCGGCTGGCGCTGGAGGGGCCGTCGGAGCCGGGCCCGGACGGCCCGGAGCCTGATCCGACGCCTGACTCGGAGACCGGCCCCGAGGCCGACCGGGAAAGGGCTGCTACCTTCTGACCGGATGGGCCCAACCGGTCAGCTGGTGGGGCAGTCGGAGAGCATGGGAGTGGGATGGATCGGACCGAGCGCGTGCTGGTCGCCGCAGCCGAGCTGTTCGTGCGGTTCGGGGTGGCCAAGACGACCGTGGACGAGATCGCCCGGGCCGCCGGCATCTCCAAGGGCGCGATCTACCTGGAGTTCCAGAGCAAGGACGCCCTGGTCGAGGCACTGGTCCGGCACGAGCTGCGGGCCTATCTCGGAGCCGCCGCCACGCGCGTCCAGGCCGATGAGCAGGGCGGCCGGCTCTCCCGGATCTACCACCACTGCACCGCCGAACTCCTCGACCGGCCCTTCCTGCGGGCGCTCTACACCCGCGACGTCGAGGTGCTGGGCACCCGCCTGCGCCGCAACCCGCCCAGCCCGAGCGGCCCGCGGCTGGCACTCAGCGAGGCGTTCGTGGAACGCCTGCGGTCGGCCGGCCTGGTGCGCGCCGAGGTCGACCCGGCGGTGCTCGGCCACCTGATGGGTGTGATCTCGCTGGGCATGATCATGATCGGCCCGGTCCGCGCCGGAGCCGAGACCGGTCCCGCGCTTCTCGGCCAGACCCTCGACCTCGTTGCGGACATGTTCGCCGCGACCGTCGACACCCCACCCGGCGAGGGCGACGTGGCGGCCGGCAAGCAGGCGTTCCTCGACCTGTTGGGCCAGATCGGCGACACCCTGGACGTGGAGAAGGTGACCGCATGACCGCGCCGCTGCTCGTCGTCGACGGGCTCCGCCACGCCTACGGCGCACACACGGTCCTGGACGCGGTGTCGTTCACGGTGAACGCCGGCTCCGCGCTCGCCGTGGTGGGCCGCAACGGCACCGGCAAGAGCACGCTCCTGCGCTGCCTCACCGGCGCGGAGAAACCCACCGGCGGCACGGTGACCTTCGACGGGGCGACGTACGAGGAGACCTCCGCCGACATCCGCCGCGACGTGGCCACCGTCTTCGACGACATCGACTTCTTCCCCGATCTCACCGTCGCCGAGCACCTCGACCTGCTGGCCCGCGCCCACGGCGTGCCGGATCCCGAGGACGCGGTCGACGACACCCTGCGCGAACTCGGGATCGACGGCACCACCCGGCAGTTCCCCAGCACGCTGTCGTCGGGCCAGCGGCACCGGCTCGCGCTGGCCACCGCGTTCGTCCGGCCGCGCCGGCTCCTGGTGCTCGACGAACCCGAGCAGCGGCTGGACGTCGAGGGACGGCAGTGGCTCGCCGAGAAGCTGCGGTGCGATCTGGCCGCCGGGGTGGCCGTGGTGTTCGCCAGCCACTCACCGGACCTGATCAGGGCCGTCGCCACGGACACCCTGCGCGTCGGCGGCGACGCGTGACCGCCAGGGTGGGCGCGCCGTCGACTCCCGGCCGGCCGGTCACCGTGCCGACGGCGCGGAGCCTGCGGCGGGAGATCCGGCAACGCCGCCGCGACCACTCCAACCGCACGCTCGGGCAGGCGCTGGACCAGCTCTACCTGTGGCTGTTCGCGGTGCTCATGGTGGGGTCGATGGCCGGTACGACCCTGTCCCGGGCCTGGCTGGAGATCGCCCGCTGCTCCGGGCCGGGCTGCGTGGACGCCCGGCTGGTGCTGCCGCTGCCGCTGGGTGCGGCGGTGCTGGCGCTCGCGGTGCGGACGCTGGTCGCACTGGGACCGCTGGTGGCCAGCCGGGCGTCGGGGACTTTCCTGCTGGGTACGCCGGTCGACCGGCGCGGGCTGCTGCTCCGGCCGGCGGCCGCGCTGCTGGCGGGCGCGATCGTTCTCGGGGCCGGGCTGGCGTCCGTCCTCGTGCTGCTCACCTCCAGCCACCCCGCCGCGGTCGGCGCGGGTGCCCTGGCCGGCGCGGGTGTCGGCGTGGTGGCGGTGGCGGCGTCGATCCTCGTCCAGGGAACGCCGAAGGTACGCCGGGCGCTGGGCATCGGCTGCGACGTGGTGGTGGTCGCCACCCTGGCCGTCGTACCCCTGCTGCTCTTCGACCGGGCCGTGTGGTCGACGGCCTGGGCGCGGCCGGGTCCGCTGGTCGCGTGCGCTGTGGTGGCGGGGGTCGCTGCCCTCTTACTGGTGGTCACCGTCGTCCGCCGGGTCGGCCGGCTGCCACGCCGGGACCTCGTCGCCGGAGGCGAACTCCTGTCCGGGCTGGCCGGTGCGGCGGCCTCGCTGGACACCTCGATGGTGTCCGACCTGCTGGTCGCCCGGAGGTTCCGGCAGCGCGGCGCCGGGCGTGTCCTGCGCGGACACGGGAGCGGTCTGGTCGCGGTCGCCGTACGGGAGGCGCAGCGGTCCCTGCGGTCGCCCCAGCGGCTGGCGCTCGCCGTGGGTCTGCTGGCGGTGCCGTACGCCGTCGACCGGATCGGCGTACCCACGCTCACCCCCATCCTCGCCGTGGTGGTCGGGTATCTCGCGCTGCGCCCGCTTGGCGGCGGCCTGCACGTCGTCGCGCGGTCGGCCGGGCTGCGGCGCGCCTTCCCGGTCACCGACCGGCCGCTGCGGATGGCGTTCGCGGCACCCCTGGTTGCGGCCGCCGTCCTGTGGGCGCTGGCCGCGCTGCCCGCTGTCGCCGGGAACTCCATGCTCGTCTTCGGGTTCTCCGCACCAGAACCCGCCGCGGTCACCTGGCTCGCGCTCGCCGCGACGATCGCCGCCGGTGGGATCCGTTCGGTGACCCGGCAGCGGGTCAGCTACGACGGCCCGCTCATCTCCACCCCGGCCGGCGCGCTCCCGGCGGGCTTCGTGGCGCAGATCTTCCGCGGACCGGACTTCGCCCTGGTCGGTGTCGTGCCGCTCGTCTTCGGGCTGCCGTGGGTGCTTGCCCTCGGCCTGCCGCTGGCCCTGCTGGCGTTCGCGGCGTACCGCGGCTGACCGTCACCCCGCTGACGCAAGGGCTGACGCACGGCTTCAGTGGGACTCGGCCGACGTCAACCGGTCTCAGCCGACCCACACCGTCTTGGCGTTGCAGAACTCCTTCGGCCCCGGGGCACCCAGCTCCCGGCCGTAGCCGGAGTTCTTCACGCCGCCGAACGGCAGCTCGGGGTAGGAGGTGACCATGCCGTTGATGGTCACCATCCCGGACTCGAGGTCGCGGACGAACGCCGCCTGCTCGTCGCCGTCGCGGGTCCAGGCGTTCGCGCCGAGACCGAACGTCGTGACGTTGGCCAGCTCGATCGCCTCGGCGAGCGAACCGACGCGGTAGAGCTGGGCGACCGGGCCGAACACCTCCTCGGTGTACATCCGCATCGACGGGGTGATGTCGGCGAGCACCGTCGGTGGGTACCACCAGCCCGGCCGGTCGGGGGTGTCGCCGCCGCAGAGCACCTTCGCGCCCTTGCCCACCGCGTCCGCGACCAGCTGCTCCACGTCGTCGCGGCCGGACTCGGTGGCCAGCGGGCCGACATCGGTCTCCTCGTCCATCGGGTCACCGACCTTCAGCGCGGCCATCGCGGCGACGAAGCGTTCGGCGAACTCGTCGTAGCAGTCCTCGTGCACGATGAACCGCTTCGCCGCGATGCAGCTCTGGCCGTTGTTCTGGCAGCGCGCGGTGACGGCCACCTGCGCCGCCTTGTCGAGGTCGGCCGAGGGCATCACGACGTACGGGTCGGAGCCGCCGAGCTCCAGCACGGTCTTCTTGACGTGCTTGCCGGCGACCGCCGCGACCGAGCGGCCGGCCGGCTCGCTCCCGGTGAGCGTCGCCGCCCGGATCCGCGGGTCGGTGAGCACCTGCTCGACGGCTGCGGAGCCGATCAGCAGGGTGGCGAAGCTGCCCTCGGGAAAACCGCCGCGGATGAACAGCGTGTCGAGGTACAACGCGGTGCGCGGGACGTTCGACGCGTGCTTGAGCAGCCCGGTGTTGCCCGCCATGAGCGCCGGCGCGGCGAACCGGATCACCTGCCACAGCGGGAAGTTCCACGGCATCACCGCGAGGATCGGCCCCAGCGGCTGGTAGGTGACGTACGCGCTGGAGGCGCCGACCTTGTCCGGGTGGGGATACGGCTCGTCGGCCAGCAGGCGCTCGGCGTTGTCGGCGTAGTAGCGCATGCCGTGCACGCACTTGGTCGCCTCGGCCTTCGCCGCGCCGAGCGTCTTGCCCATCTCGGTGGTCATCGTCGCCGCGACGCGGTCGGTCTCGCGCTCCAGGACGTCGGCGGCCGCCCGCATCCACTCCGCGCGGGTTTCGAACGTCGTCCGCCGCAACGCCCGGAACGCCTCTTCCGCGGCCGCCAGCCGGCGGTCCACCTCGTCCGGTGACTGGGCGGTGAACTCCTCCAGGGTCTCGCCGGTGGCGGGATTGACGGTGGCGATCGGCATGGGCACTCCTTCGCAGAACGCTGACGTCGCGCTGGTGGCGCAGGGCTCGCACCGGCCGGGCGGCCGGCCATGTCCCCATCCTGGCGCGGCTTCGGGCCGGACGTCGCACGGCCGGACCCGGCCAGCCGATCTTTACAACGTTGGCCGGTACGCCTAGACACGTCGGAACGGACACATCGGGCATGTCGTACCCCGGATGTGGCCCACGTAGCCGTGGTGGTGCGATCCCGCGGAACCCGAAGGAGCACCGATGAAGCCGTTCCGGCACTCCCGTCAGGCTCTACCCCGCCGTGCAGCGCTGGCCGGTGTGCTCGGCGGTGCTCTCGCCGCGGCGGCCCTCGCCGCCGCGCCGGCACCGGCGAACGCCAGCCGGCCGGCGGACGCGCAGCGGGCGACGTACACCAACTACGTGACCCGCGGCTACTCCATCGACTTTCCCGATCCGGCGGTGATGCGGGGCAAGGACGGGCAGTGGTACGCCTACGCCACCGGCGGCCCGTACGACGAGACGGGTACGACAGGTTCGTCGTACAAGATCGCCACCTCGCCGGACCTGGTGCACTGGCGCAGGGTCGGCGACGTGTTCCCCGAGGGCCGGCGGCCGTCCTGGGCGACACCGACCACCGGCTTCTGGGCGCCCGACATCCGCTACCTCAACGGGAAGTACCTGCTGTACTTCACCGTCCCCGACACCACGACGACCACGCAGGGGTTCGACCCCGCGATCGGCGTGGCCACCGCACCCACCCCGGCCGGTCCGTGGACGCCGTCGGACCGGCCGCTGGTCCCGGCCAAGCCGGTGGGCGGCGGGTACGACACGGTGATCGACCCGGCGATGTTCACCGACAGCACGGGAACGCACTACCTGTACTACGGCGGCTTCGGCACCGGCGTCTGGGTGGTGAAGCTGTCCGCCGACGGGCTGCGCACGGTCGGCGAACCGGTGCACGTCGCGGCGTCCCGCTACGAGGGACCGAACGTGCTCGAACGCGACGGGTGGTACTACCTGTTCGGCTCCTCGGCGAACTGCTGCGCCGGCCCCACCACCGGCTACTCGGTGTTCGCCGGGCGCTCCCGCAGCCCGCTCGGACCGTTCGTCGACAGGCTTGGCAAGCCGCTGCTGGCCAGCCGGGCCGGCGGAACCCCCGTCATCGCGCCGAACGGCAACAAGTGGATCGGCACCGGTCACCACTCCGCCGCGCTCGACGTGAGCGGGCAGACCTACATGGCCTACCACGCGATCGACCGCTTCGACCCGTGGCTGGACGTCTCGCCCGGCTTCACCATGCGGCCGATGAACCTGGACCGGATGGACTGGATCGACGGCTGGCCGACCGTCCGCGCCGGGCTGGGCGCGTCGGAAGGTCCGCAGCCCGCGCCGGTGGTGCGCGGCGAGGTGGACGACCGGTTCGAGGACCCGGCGGCGACCGGCTCGGCGTTCACCGTGGCCGGCGGTGCGATGAACGTCGCCGGCCCGGACCAGGCATCGGACTCGGGCCGGTTCGCACGGCTGTCCGGCACGACCACGGCGCTGACCCGGCGGACGATCTCTCGTCCCGACGTGCGCGTCGAGGCCGACGTGCGGGTGCCCGGAGACGACGCGAAGGGTGCGGTGGGCGTGGTCGCCCGGGCTGCTTCCGACGGGTCCGGGGTGCGTGCGGTCCTGGACGCGGGCGCCCGGCAGGTACGGATCGAGGCCCGGCTCGGCGGCCAGGTGCGCCGTGCGGCGGTCTCGCTCCCGGCCGGGTTCGACACCTCCGCGTGGCACGTGCTCGCCCTGCAGGTCCGCGGGACCACCGCGACCGCCGACGTCACCGACGCCCGGCTGGAGGACCCGTGGGCGACCGTACGACTCGACCTGCCGCACGGCCTGGACCGGCCCGGCAGCGCCGGCCTGGTGTCCGCAGGATCCGGCGGAGGCTCCGGAGTCACCGCCGAGGCGGACAACTTCGCCGCGAACCCGCTCTACACGCCGGTGACCCGCGCGGTGCCCGCCCCGAAGCCGGGCCGGGTCGACCCGGCGTACTCCGACGAGTTCGACGGCTCACTCGGCGACGGCTGGACCTGGGTGCGGCCGGACCCGAAGGCGCAGGTGAGCGGCGGCGCCCTGCGCTGGCCGACGCAGACCGGTGACCTGGTGGGCGACGGAACGCCCGGCCTGTTGCTGCGGTCGGCCATGCCCGACGGCGACTACACCGTGCAGACGAAGCTGACCATCGACCTCGGCGAGGACGTCGATCGCAACTTCCAGCAGGGCGGCCTGATCGTGTACGCGGACGACGACGAGTTCCTGCGGCTGGACGTGGTGGCGGTCGGCCCGACCCGGATCGTGGAGTTCGGCAAGGAGACGGTGTTCCAGGGCCGCCGGTCCTGGGGTGGCGGGCTGATCGGGGCACCGGCCGACACGACGTGGCTGCGGCTGGTGCACTCCCGCGACCCGCGTACCGGCGAACACCGCTACCGCGCGGCGTCCAGCACCGACGGCACCCACTGGACGTGGGGACTGACCTGGACGCTGCCCGCGGACGCCGACCCGCAGGTCGGGCTGGTGTCGCAGGCGTCCACACCGGAGACGACCGGGAAGTACGGCCCGGCCATGTCGGTGTTCGACTACTTCCGGGTGGAACGCTGATCACAGTCCGAGCATCACCGGCGTACTCGGGATGTCTCCGCCGATCAGCGCCGCCAGCGGTGTGGCGAGGTCGCGGGGTGAGAAGAGGTCGGTGCCGCCATATGTGGCGATGTCTGCGTGCTGCCACCATCGCATCCCGCTGATGTGCTCGGCGGCGAGGTCCTCCTCGGACAGTGCGCCGCGGGGATCGAAGTGCCTGGTGCGGACGAGGAAGTAGTCGTTGACCAGGCCGTCGTACCCGTCCGCGTTGGCGGGAGCGGCGACCTCCTGGTGCCAGACGTGCGGCGGGTCGGCGTCGATGACCAGCCCCGTCTCCTCGTGCAGTTCCCGGCGCAGTGCCTCCAGCGGCAGTTCACCGGGCTCGATGCCGCCGCCCGGGGCCGCCCATACGACCGTCGCACCCGCCGGCACGGCCGGATGCGGGAAGCTGAAGCGGCACAGCAGGACACGGTCGTCATCGGCCAGGATGACCGCCCGGACGGCATGTCTGCGCCTCACCGGCGCAGGAGTCTGGTTCATGGACAGATGATCAGGGCGCGGGCGGCCGGCCGCAAACCGGTCATGGTCGTCCCGTCCCCAGGCGTGTACTCAGAGTCCTCAGAGCGCGTCCTCAGGTGGGAGCGCCACCGATCCAGCGCATAGGCTGACGAGAGGTATCCGTCACAGGCGACGAAGCCACAGCGAAGGAGCCCAGCCAGTGACTGTCACGCGTTTCGGTTTGCAGATCCCACGGTTCACCTATCCCGGCGTGCCCGACTCGGCGTTGTTCGAACGGGTCGCCGACATCGCCACCACCGCGGAGGAGTCCGGCGGCTTCGACTCGGTGTGGGTGATGGACCACTTCTACCAACTGCCCGGACTCGGCGCCGAGGACGAGCCGATGTTCGAGGCGTACAGCCTGCTGTCGGCGCTCGCCGCGCGGACCTCCCGGGTCCGGCTCGGCACCATGGTCACCGGCGTGACCTACCGCAACCCCGCCTTGCTCGCCAAGACCGTCACCACGCTGGACGTCATCTCCTCCGGCCGGGCGATCCTCGGTATCGGCGCGGCGTGGAACGAGAGCGAGCACAACGCCTACGGCTTCGACTTCCCGTCCACCCGCGAGCGGATGGACCGGCTGGAGGAGGCGCTGCAGATCTGCCGGGCGATGTTCACCGAGTACGCACCGAGCTTCTCCGGCAAGTACTACCGGATCCACGAGGCGTTCAACGTTCCCCGTCCGGTGACGCCGGGCGGCCCGCCGGTGATGATCGGCGGCAGCGGCGAGAAGCGCACCCTGCGGTTGGTCGCGGAGTACGGCGACGCGTCGAACATCTTCGGTGACCTGCCCACCATCCGGCACAAGCTCGACGTGCTGGCCCGGCACTGCGCCGACGTCGGCCGCGACCCGGCCGAGATCACCAAGACCAAGCTGTGCACGATGGTGATCGCGCCGACCGCCGAGCAGGCGGACAAGAAGGTCGAGCAGATCCGCGCCGCCACCGGCTTCGGTGAGGAACAGGTGCGGGCGATGCTCGTCGCCGGCAGCCCCGACCAGGTGCTGGAGCAGGTGCAGGCGCACGTCGACGCCGGGCTGGACGGACTGTTGTTCAACATGCTGGACGCGCACGAGGTCGACAACGTCCGCCTCGCCGGAGAAACCCTGGCCCGCTTCAACTTCTGACGCGGCGAAGGCATGACTCGGGCCGGGCCGACGGTTGGGGGGTAGCCGTCGAACCCGGCCCGAGGTATCTGAGGCGGGCACCTTTCGGTGTGCGCCGGTCAGGCCAGAGTAGGTCGATCAGGCCCGCTCTAGAAGGCTGATTCGGACAGCTCCATCAGATCGTTGCCTGTCGACTCGGCGATCGCCCGCTCGGCGGTGAGTTTCGGCAGCACCTGCGCGCAGAACCACCGGGCGGCGGCGACCTTGCCCTCGTAGAACGCGCGGTCGTCCGGACGGAGCTCGCCGCCGTGCCTGCCCGCGGACTCGCCGCCCAGGCGGGCAAGGGCGACCTCGGCCTTGCGCAGCAACAGCCATCCGCACACCAGGTCACCGACGGCCAGCAGCAGGCGGGTGGTGTTCTGGCCGATCTTGTAGAGGTTGGCCGGGTCACCGCCGGGCACCTGCGGCTGGGAGCTGTGCAGGTAGCCCACCATCGCGGTGAGAATGCCCTGCACGTCGTCGAGTGCCTTGCCGAGCAGGCCGCGTTCGGCGTCGAGTGCGCCGTTGCCCGCACCGGACTTCACGAACGCCTGGATCTCCCCGGCGAGCCGGCCCCACGCCTGCCCCTGGTCGCGGACGATCTTGCGGAAGAACAGGTCCTGGCCCTGGATCGCGGTGGTGCCCTCGTACAACGTGTCGATCTTGGCGTCGCGGACGTACTGCTCGATCGGGTAGTCCTGCAGGAAGCCGGAGCCGCCGAACGTCTGCAGCGACTCCGAGCCGAGCAGCGTCCACGCGCGTTCGGAGCCGTAGCCCTTGACCACCGGCAGCAGCAGGTCGTTCAGCCCGGCCGCGGCGCGCTCGTCCTCCCCGCGCCGCTGGGCGAACTCGCCCGCCTCCACGACGTCCTGCACCGACGCGGTGTAGAGCAGCAGTGCACGCATACCCTCGGCGTACGCCTTCTGGGTGAGCAGCGAGCGGCGTACGTCGGGGTGGTGGGTGATGGTCACCCGGGGAGCGGTCTTGTCGGCCATCCGGGTGAGGTCGGCGCCCTGCACGCGCTCCTTGGCGTACTCCAGCGCGTTCAGGTAGCCCGTCGACAGGGTGGCGATGGCCTTGGTGCCGACCAGCATCCGGGCGTACTCGATCACCAGGAACATCTGCCGGATGCCGTCGTGCACGTCACCGAGCAGGTGACCGACGGCCGGCTCGCCCTCGCCGAAGGTGAGCTCGCAGGTGGTGGACACCTTCAGGCCCATCTTGTGCTCGACGTTGGTGGCGTGTACGCCGTTGCGGCCGCGCAGCTCGCCGGTCTCCAGGTCGACGTGGAACTTGGGTACGAGGAACAGCGACAGGCCCTTGGTGCCCGGGCCGCCGGCACCCTCGACGCCGACCGGCCGGGCGAGCACGAAGTGGACGATGTTCTCGGTCAGGTCGTGCTCGCCGCTGGTGATGAAGCGCTTCACGCCCTCCAGGTGCCAGGTCCCGTCGGGCTGCTGGATCGCGCGGGTACGGCCGGCGCCCACGTCGGAACCCGCGTCCGGCTCGGTGAGCACCATGGTGGCGGCCCACTGGCGGTCGATCATCAGCTGCGCCAGCCGCTGCTGGTCCGGGGTGCCCTTGCGGGAGATGACGCCGGCGAAGCGGGGGCCGCTGCAGTACATGAACAGCGCGGGGTTGGCGCCGAGAACCAGCTCCGACACCGCCCAGCGCAGGGAGGGCGGGCAGGGCTGTCCGCCGAGCTCCGGGGGAATCTCCAGCCGCCACCACTCCGCGTCCATCCAGGCCCGGAAGCTGTCCTTGAGCGACTCGCCCACCCGTACGGTGCGGGCGTCGCGGTCGTAGACCGGCGGGTTGCGGTCGCCGTCGACGAAGGACGCGGCCACCTCCTCGCGGGCCAGCCGGTCGACCTCGGAGAGGATGCTGTGCGCGGTGTCGACGTCGATCTCGGCGTACGGGCCGGAGCCGAGCGCCTCGCCGCGCCCGAGCACGTCGAAGAGCGTGAACTCGAGGTCGCGGAGGTTGCTCCTGTAGTGGCTCATCGGGCGCGCTCCTTCGGACGGGGGCCGGGTGCTACCGGACGCAGGCGGGACGGCGGGGGGTCGCGGGCGTCGACCGGGCGGGATCGACCGGTCGGGATCGACCGGGAGGTGGACCTGGACCGCTGCAGCCGATGCTACCTGCCGGTAACTTCGGTGGCTACCTGTCGGTAACCTAAGTTGTGCGCCGGCACGTCGGCGCTGATCTCCCCGCGTGCCAGCGCGTGGGTGGCGATGGCCTCGACGATGTCGTTCTTGTCCGGGAAGTAGCGGTAGACCGCGCCTGCGGACAGCTCCGCCTCCTGCAGGACGCCCTGCAGGAGGCGGGTCGCCTACGACCCGGCGCGTGGGCGTACGCCGAGGAGAGCGGGTTACCCTGAGGTCCGTCGTCACCGCCCCGCCCGCCCCCCGGTCACGATTGGCTCATCCACCATGCCTCAGATCGGCGTCTTCAGCGGAAGCGCGCACCCCAGGCTGGCCCAGGAGATCTGCGCCGAACTCGGCGTCGAGCTGTCCGAGGCCCACATCCAGCGGTTCAGCAACGACTGCCTGCAGGTCCAGCTGCGCGCCAACTGCCGGCAACGCGACATCTACCTCGTGCAGCCCCTGGTTCCGCCCGTGCAGGAGAACCTCATGGAGCTTCTGCTCATGCTGGACGCGGCGCGTGGCGCGTCGGCCGCGCAGATCACGGCGGTGATCCCGCACTACGCCTACGCGCGTTCGGACAAGAAGGACCAGCCGCGGATCTCCATCGGCGGCCGGCTGGTCGCCGACCTGCTGGCCACCGCGGGCGCGAGCAGGGTGCTGACGATGGCGCTGCACGCACCGCAGGTGCACGGCTTCTTCAGCATCCCGGTCGACCACCTCAACGCCATCAACGAGCTCGCCAAGCACTTCGCCGGACGCGACCTGAGCAACACCGTCGTCGTCTCGCCCGACCTCGGCAACGCCAAGGCGGCCACGCAGTTCGCCCGGCTGCTCAACCTCCCGGTCGCCGCGGGCAGCAAGCAGCGCCTCAGCGACGACCGGGTGGTGATCGACGCGATCGTCGGCGACGTCGAGGGTAAGAACGTCATCGTGCTGGACGACGAGATCGCCACCGCCGGGTCCATCGTCGAACTCCTCGACCGGCTGCGCGAGCACCACGCGGGCCGGATCGTGCTCGCCTGCACGCACGGGCTGTTCACCGGCAAGGCAGTGCAGCGCCTGGCGGTGCAGGACGACGTCGACGAGATCGTCACCACCAACACCGTCCCGCTCGCTCCGGACAACAACCTTCCTCACCTGGCCGTACGCTCGATCGCGCCGTTGTTCGCCGAGGCGATCCGCCGGATCCACCTCGGCGAGTCGGTGAGTAGTCTCTTCGACAGTCGGGCTATGGAGGTATAGGTGACCGGGCGGGTGTTCCTCGCGGGGGGTGGCAGACCCGAAGTCTCCAAGCCGCTGGACGAGCAGTTCGCGCACGCGATCGGCGCGGGTCCGCTGGCATTCTGGCCGGTCGGCGCGGAGCCGGAGCGGTACGCCGGTGCCGAGGCGTGGCTGCGCGACATCTACGAGCCGTTCGGCGTCCGCGACATCTCGACCTGGACCGGTGACACCCCACCGACGTTCACCGGCGTACGCGGCATCTACATCGGTGGCGGCAACACCTACCGCCTGCTCGCGCACGCCCAGCGCTTCGGCCTGCTGGACCGGTTGCGTGAGTACGTCGCGACCGGCGGCATGGTCTTCGGCGGCAGCGCGGGCGCGGCGTTGCTCGGCGCGGACATCAGTACGGTCGCGCACCTGGACCGCAACGACGACAAGGTGGTCGACACCACCGGCGCCGACCTGGCCGCGGGCCACGCGGTGTTCGTGCACCACGCCGACGGCGACCTGCCGCGCGAAGCGGTGTGGACGGCCACCTACCGCCGGCCCGTCCTCGCGCTGACCGAGCACGCCAACGCGATCGTGGCCGGGAACGCCGTCACTGCGGTGGGGCCCGACCCGGTCCTCCTGGTGTCGCCGGCGGGGCGCCGCAAGCTCGCCCCGGGCAGCACCAGCTACGCCGGCAGCCCCGCGTGAGACCCCGCCGCCGGCGGGTGGCGGCGGTCATCCTCCGCGACGGCGCCGTGCTGATGGTGCGCGAGCGGGGGCTCGGGGCGACCGGTCGGCACGACGGCCAGGAGTACTGGACGCTTCCGGGTGGAGGGATCAACCGCGGCGAGGAACCCGCCGACGCGGTCCGCCGCGAGGTGGCCGAGGAGGTCGGCCTGACCTGCCTCGATGTCCGCTACCTCTACGACTTCCCGTATCCCTCCGGGCAGACGTCGGCGTTCGCGGTGACCTGCGCCGAGGGTGAGCCACGCCTCGGCGTCGACCCCGACCTGCCGTGCGACTGCCCGCGGATGGTGGGCCTGGACTGGGTGCCCCTGCCGGTGCGGTCGGGCGAGACCGGGGACCCGGGCGTACCCACGCTGCTGATGGCGACGCCGCGTACCGCTACGTCGTAGGAGTCTGCGATCAGTCGCCGCCGCCGTGCGGGGCGGTGTACTGCTCGTCGCCCCAGGCGGCCCGCGAGCCCGCGTCGCCGACCCGGACGATCTGCACCGTCGACGCCACCGCGAACCCGCAGGTGACCACGATGAGCGCGATGCTCACGAAGCGGGTCCACGCGGGAGCGCCGACCGCGCGGCGTTCGGCGGTCATCGTGCCCGGCCCCTCCGCGCGGGCGTTGCGCAGCCGGTAGGTGTCCAGGGCGACCAGGGCGGCGAGCGCGACGAGGAGCGGCACAACCAGCCAGATCATCGCGTCGGCGAGTTCGGCGTGCTTCTCGATCGCGGCGCTGTGCTCCATCCGCGACTCCAGGCCCTCGCCCGCCGACGTGGTCATCGGCACGAGGACGGTGGCAACCGCGGCCACGGCGACGGCGGCCCAGCCGTACCGGCGGCGCAGGCGCGGCACGAGCGCGACGATCACCGCGGCCAGCGCGGCGAGCGGCACCGCGACCACGGTGGCGTGGACGATCAGGACGTGGAAGGGAAGTCCGTTCAGGAAGGTGGGCACGGGCGAACCTCCTGGCAGTTGCCGCTGGCGTATCTCTCGTACCTCTCGCGCACCTGTGGTGCACCGGGCAGGCCCCGATGGCCGCTTCTCAGCATGTCCACCCTGATTGGGAGATTTCTTGGAGTACGCCTCGAGGGCACCTGTGGGTTTCCTGGGAAACGCCGGGTTTGACCGGAGCGTGGCGTGCTGGTACCGGCCCGTGCCGGGGTCAGGGACGATCCGGGCCGGTGGCGTTTGTGGGGTTCGGGTGGTCAGTGGGATCGGTGTGGGTGCGCGGGACCTGCCGGGGAAAGGTGAGCCGGAACGCCGCGCCGCCGCCGGGAGCCGCCAGCGCCTCGACCTCGCCGTGGTGCCGGGCGACGATCTCCCCGACCAGCGCCAGCCCGATGCCGAACCTCCGCTGCCGCCCGTCCGGCGAACTTCCCCCGGCGGAGGAGAACCGGTCGAACATCCGCGGCGCCAGGCCCGGGTCCAGCCCGGGACCGTCGTCGGCGACCTCCACCACGGCCTGCCGGTCGGTCGCGTGGACCGTCACGGTGACGGTCTGCTCGGCGTGCCGGACCGCGTTGTCGAGGACGGCGGTCAGCGCCCGGCGCAATGCCACCGGCGCGCCCCGTACGACCACCGGGTCGTCGCCGCCCTCGGCCCGCACGGTGACCCCCCGCGCGCCGGCCTCCGCGGCGCTCGCGGCCGCCACCCCGCCGGCCAGTACCCGCAGGTCGATCTCCTCCGTGGCGCCCTCGACGTGCGGGTCGGCGGCGATCAGGAGGTCCTCGAGTACGGCGGCGAGATTGTCGCTGTCGCGCACCAGGCTCTCGGCGTCGGCCAGCGCGGCCTGGTGGTCGTGTCCCCGCTGCAGGTGCCGGCGCAGCAGTTGCGCCCTGGTGGTGAGCAGGGTGAGGGGCGTACGGAGTTCGTGGCTGGCGTCGGCGACGAACCTGCGCTGCAGGCTGAGCGCGCTGGCCAGCGGCTGGACCGCCCGTACGCCGAGCATGGCGCCCGCACCGGCGGCCAGCACCAGCCCGAGTCCGCCGACCAGGAGCAGGGAGAACAGCAGGTGCCTGCGGTCGGTGTGCACCGGGCCGAGGTCGAGGACGCCCTGGACCGTGGTGTCGCCGCGCCGCATGGTGAAGATCTGGTACTCCGCGCCGCCGACCTCGCGTTCGTGGGTCTCCGCGACGCCGGTGCGGGCGGTCCGGGCGAGTGCCTGCGGGTCGGCCGCGCCCGCCGGGAGGCCCTCGGTGCTGCGCTGCCCGTCCGGCCCGTGCATCACCAGCCAGATGTTCGCCGGAGCGTCGGCCACGTCTTCGTCCGCCCGGCCGACCGCGGCGGCCAGCATCGACCTGGTGCCCGCCGCCTCCGCGTGCAGCACCACGGCGAGGGTCACGCCGACCAGGACCGCGACGATGGCGGCGACGATCAGGCCTGCCTGGATGCCGAGGCGTACCGCCGTACGCCGCAACATCGCCGACTCGGCGCTGGTCAGCCGCCGGTCCCGGCCTACCCTCGGCGCGGTCACGACGACCCCTCGCCCAGCCGGTACCCCCGGCCGCGGACCGTTCTGACGATCGCCCGGCCGAGTTTGCGGCGCAGGTAGTGGACGTAGGTGTCCACGACGATCTCGCCCTCGGCGCCGGGGAAGACCCGGGCGAGCAGTTCGGTACGACTGAACACGTGGCCGGGCCGGGACGCCAGGGCGGCCAGCAGGTCGCACTCGCGTTCGGAGAGCTGGGCCCGGCCGAACTCCCGGGTGTCCAGGTTGAGCACCTCGTCCCCGACGGGCAGCAGCCGGGCCTGGTCGAGGTGGCGCCGGCGCAGCGCCCGGAGGCGGGCGAGGAGTTCGGCCACGTCGAAGGGCTTGGCCAGGTAGTCCTCGGCCCCCGCGTCCAGGCCCTCGACCCGGTCCGCGGGCGTGCCCAGCGCGGACAGCACCAGCCCGGGCGTGGCCACACCGCTGTTGCGGAGCCGGACCAGCAGGTCCAGGCCGTCGATGCCGGGCAGGCCGCGGTCCACGACGATCACGTCGTACTCCCGGCTGAGGGCGCGGTGCAGCCCCCGCTGGCCGTCCGGCGCGAGGTCGACGGCGTACCCCTCCTCGGTGAGGAGGCCGGCCAGCATCGCGGCGAGCTCCTGGTCGTCCTCGACCAGGAGCAGCCGCGCGGGCCGGAACGTGTCGCTGGGGTGCACGCGCCCATCTTGACCCCTCACCCTGTGTGCATGCCTGGATGCAGCGGCCGGGCGGAGGCGGAGAGATCCCTCACGTGCGGTGACGGACCCGGGAACGGGGCCGCCCTCGCTGCGTCAGTGGCCGGCGTGCCCGTCGGCATGCTCGGTGACTCCGGGACCGCCGACGGTGGCCACGAACTGCAGGTAGTCGAACGGCACGACCACGGCGTCCGGCCCACCGCGGTTGAACCGCTCCCACAGTCCGGCGAACTCCTCCGCGAACGACTCCGCGTCCTCCTCGCTCATCCCGTCCACCGCCAGCTTCACCGGCCCGAACCACTGCCGGTACCTGCGGAACTGCTCGGCGACCGAGCGGGCGGCCAGGTCGACGCACCGCAGTTCCAGCCGCTGATCGGTGAACTCCGCGTACGGGGCGAGCAGCTGGGCCAGGCCCTCGCGGGTGCCCCAGCGCAGCGGCGACGGAGCATCGGCGGGTGGCGGGGCGTACTTCGCGACCAGCTGGAACAGGCCGCCGAGCGCGCTGTCCGGGGTCCAGTTGGTCAGGCCGATCCGCCCGCCCGGACGCAGCACCCGCAACGCCTCCGCCGCGGCCTGCCACTGGTCGGCCACGAACATCAGCCCGAACGTCGACGTCACCACGTCGAACTCCCCGTCGGCGAACGGCAGCGCCACGGCGTCCACCTCGACCGTCTCCAGCGGCAGCAGTTCGACGTCGGCGCGCAGCCGGGCGTGGTCGAGGAGCTCGGGTACGACGTCCACGCAGGTCACCCGGGCGTCCCGGCGGGCGGCGGCGAGCGCGGTGTTGCCGGTGCCGCCGGCGATGTCGAGCACGCGTTCACCGGGAAGGACGTCCAGCGCCAGGACCAGCTCCTCGCTGACCGGGACCATCCGGTTGGCGATCCGCTGGAAGTCACCCGCCGCCCAGGTGGACCGGGCGATCTCGGTGGGAGACGGCGGCGCGAGCCGGGTTTCCCTGCTGCCGCTGACGGCCTTGGTCACGGTGCCAGCGTCGCAGACCGGCCGCCGGCCGGACGGCGGAAAGCCGAATCTCAGCCTCGGATCCCCCGGCTTCGGATCTCCTGCTTCGGATCCCCGGCTTCGGCCGGCCGCCAACTCAGTCGAACAGGTGGCGGTGGTCCTCGCTCCACCGGATGCGGTCCGCGATCTCGGTGAGGTGGCCGGACGCGACCAGCTCGACCTGGCGTTCGTGCCCCTCCTCGGCCAGCTGCCGGACGAAATCCAGACCGGCCCGCTGGATCGCGATCACCTCGTCCGCCAGGCCTGTGGTGTCGGACAGGCCGTACTCGGTGGCGAAGATCTCCAGCCTGCGGCGGCGGTCCGGCGGGCCGGGGTGGCGGAGCCAGCGCACGCACTCCTCGTCGTCGCGAAACGGTGCGACGTATTCCAGTGCGTACGCCACGTCCTGCATGACCGGCCCCGGTCCGGCGTACTCCCAGTCCAGCAGGCCGACCGGCGTGACGTCGTCCCACACGATGTTCCACGGCCCGAAGTCGTTGTGGCAGACGACCTCGCCCGGTCCACCGGCGCCCGTGCGGCCGCCGGACCACACCGGCGGCGTCGAGGGCGACCACTCCGCGACCGCCTGGTGGTACTCACGCAGCAGACGCGCCGCCGCCCGCAGACCCTTCTCGTCCACCACCTTCGCCCAGCCGGCCGGACCCGACTCGCCGGCGATGTAGGTGACGACCTCGGTCGCCGGTCCGGTGCCGGTGGCGGGGAGAACGTCGAGGACGCGCGGGGAGTACCGGAAGTCCACGGCGGCGAGGTGGTCCAGCAGCGCGTGGATCGCAGGGGTCCACGGCTGGACGGGACGGTGCACGGTGCCGCCCACCCGGACCACAGGCCGGTCGGCGCGGTCCTGCAGCACTTCGGTGTCCGGGAGCTGCTCGCGCGGATCCGGCATGGTGGTCGTCCTCCCGGCGTCAAGGAGCGCTTGCGCGCTCCGGTCCACCGGGCGCGAGCCGATTCTGCCCCTCCGGGACTCACGGGTCGATCAACTTTTCGTGGACGTCACGATCACAGTCGCAGATGCAGATCCATGGCGGCATCCTCGCCGACCGTCGGCTCCGGGGCATGTTTCAGCCCCCGGCGGAATGGCCGGACTCCGGGCGTACGACCCGTTTAGGGTCGATGACATGCAGACGATCGAGCTGGTGCCGGGCCTGCACATGTTCCCGTTCGAGGTGGGTCAGGTCTATCTGTGGGCAGATGAGGACGGTCTCACCCTGATCGACACGGGTGTGGCCGGCTCGGCGCCGGAGATCGAGGCGGGGGTGCACCGTCTCGGCTTCGACCGGCGCGACATCAGGAACGTCGTTCTCACGCACTTCCACGAGGACCACGTGGGTTCGGCGGCCGACGTCGCGCGCTGGAACGGCGCCACGGTGATGGCGCACCAGTTGGACGCACCGGTCGTTCGTGGGGAGCAGTCCGGGCCCGCGCCGGTCATCACCGAGGAGGAACGCCCCTATTACGAACGCGTCGTGCCGAACGTCCCCGCGGCGCAGCCGGTGCGGGTCGACCGGGAACTCGTCGACGGCGACCGGATCGAGATCGGCGGAGGTGCCGCGGTGATCGGCATGCCCGGTCACACCGACGGCAGCATCGCCGTGCACCTTCCGAAGCACAGGGTGCTGTTCACCGGCGACGCGATCGCGAGCATCCAGGACGTGCCGATTCTGGGCGTGTTCAACGTCGACCGGGCAAAGGCCGTCGCATCGTTCCGACGGGTCGCGGAGTTGGACGTCGACGTGGCGTGTTTCGGCCACGGTGCTCCGGTGGTGGGAGACGCCGCGCTGTTGTTGCGTGCGGCGGCGGGCGTCGCGACCGCCTGACACCGCCTCGACCCCGCCTGACACCGCCGGGCCGGAGAGCAGCGGATCCCTTTCCTGCGGGCCTGTTCGCCCGGCCGCGCCCGGCGCCCACAGCGGGTAGCGTTTCCGACGATGTGCTCGGTGAGAATGTTCTTCGGTGCGGCGAAAGGGCGAACACATGGTGCGCAAGGCGGTCATCCCGGTCGCGGGGCTGGGAACCCGGCTGTTGCCGTTGACGAAGGCGCTGCCGAAGGAGATGCTGCCGATCCTCGACAAACCCGTTCTGCAGCACACGATCGAGGAACTCGTCGCCTCGGGCATCGACGACATCATCATCGTCACCTCCGCCCGCAAGGCGTTGATCCAGCAGCACTTCGCACCTGACGAGGACCTCGACATGCGGCTGCGCGCGGACGGCAAGGACGACCTGGCCGAGGCGCTGGAGGAGCTCGCGTCGCTGGCCCGGATCACGTTCCTCTACCAGCACGGCCCCTACGGCAATGGCACACCGGTACTGAACGCCGCGCGCATCGTCGGCGACGAGCCCTTCATGGTGTTGTGGGCCGACGACGTGTTCACCTCCGCCGTGCCGCGTGCCCAGCAGTTGGTCGCGGCGTACGAACGCACCCGTGCGCCGGTGCTCGGGCTGATGCCGATGGAGCCGAGTGAGTCCCAGCGCTACGGCGTTCCGGTGGTGGAGGACGACCTCGGAGCCGGGCTGTTGCGCATCTCCGGCATCATCGAGAAGCCGTCCCCGGACGCAGCGCCGTCGGCGTTCGCCTCGATCGGCGGGTACGTCGTGACGCCGGGCATCGTGAACGAACTCGAACGCCAGCTCAACCGGCACCGGCACAACCCGGAGGGCGAGGTCTACCTCTCCCACGCCATCCACGAGCACGCACGGGAGTACCCAGTCTTCGGGCAGGTCATCGACGGGACGTGGTGGGACACCGGCAACCCGCTCGGCTACCTTCGCGCGCAGTTCGCGGCGGCGCTCGCCCACCCCGACTACGGCCCGGAGCTTCGCAAGCTGGCAGGCGGATCCCAGTAGCCGGCGGGCTCCACTGACAGCGGTTGTGGCGTGCCGAAACACCTTTGACGTGACCCGGTGGGGTGCACCAGCCTGACCTCGTGAACGAGCCGAGCGAGTCGAACCGGTCGAACGAGTCGCACCAACCGAACGCGGACGACCTTCCCGAGCACGTGCGCCGCAACCGGCAGGTGTGGGACGCCCGGCACAGCGAGTGGTACGGCGCCCGGGCGCGCGAGCAGTGGGCCGCCGAGCCGCACTGGGGCACGTGGCGGATTCCGCAGACGGACCTGCCCGTGCTGCCGGACGACCTGGCCGGCAAGGACCTGATCGAGCTGGGGTGCGGCACCGGCTACGTCAGCGCGTGGGCGGCCCGGGCCGGCGCCCGTCCTGTCGGGGTGGACAACTCCGAACGCCAGTTGGCGACTGCCAGGGCGATGCAGCGGGAGTTCGGCTGCGAGTTCCCGCTGATCCACGGGAACGCCGAGAAGATCGACCTTCCGGACGCGAGTTTCGACGTGGCCATCAGCGAACACGGCGCTATCGGCTGGTGCGATCCGTACCGCTGGATCCCGGAGGCGGCCCGGCTGCTGCGCGACGGCGGTGAGCTCGTCTTCGTCCGCAACTCCACCCTGCTCACCCTCTGCGTACCCGACGAGGGTCCGGCGGGGCGCACCCTGCTGCGCCCGCAGTTCGGCCTGTTCCGGTTGGAGGAGGAGTCCGACGGGGCCGACGGCGCAGACGGCGGTGCTGTCAACTTCCACTTGCCGCACGGCCCGATGGTGCGGCTGCTCAGGGAGTCCGGCTTCGTGCTGGAGGACCTGATCGAGGTGCAGGCGCCCGAGAACGCCACCACGGAGTACGACTACGTCGACCACGAGTGGTCGCGTCGGTGGCCGAGCGCGGAGGTGTGGAAGGCCCGCCGAGTCAGAGCCTGAAGCAGGCCGGCGTCCGAACCGGACCAGACCCCGAACGTTGTGGGATCAGGCGGTGGGGCCGAAGGTGACGCTGGAGGCCGCGGACACCCGTGGGTGCCCGCGGCCGGCAGCTACCACCAAACTCGCCTGCCGCCGACCGGCTTGCCGATCCGGCCGAGGATCAAGAAGATGACCCCGACTACCAGCAGGATGATCCCGATGGTCCACAAGATCGAAATCTTGAGGATCGCGCCGAGGATCAACAGGATGACGCCGAGAACGATCACGGCATCCCCCTTCCCTCACAGGCCGGGCATCCAGCCAGCTCCCTGACCGGGTGCCGCGATTAGATACGACCATTGTCCTCAGTTCTCGCCGACCGTGCGAGCATCACGCGAGTTCTGCCGGACATTGCGTCCAGACCGATACCAACCTTTCGGGGCAGGTACGGCCATCTCGCGCAGGTCGTTCGGTGGTTACATCGGCGGGACGAAGCCCGTCGGACGGGCATCAACCCGGGCGCAGGTCGTAGGACGGTCCGCCCAACGACCGATGGCCGCCGGGGCGCCGGGCTGCCAGGCTCTCCGGCAGCGGGGTCCGAACGGTCCCGCGGTCGTCACGGGAGATGGAGTTCGGCATGGATGTCGCGAGCGTGCTCGCCCGGATCGAGGGCAGCCTGGTCGACGTCCCGGCAGGTGAGGTGGTGATCGGGTCCGACCTCGACACCGTGCGGGCCGAGCTCGGCGCACCCGACCTGGCCGGCGTGGATCCGGCCTGGCTGCTGAAGGAGGTGCCTCGTCGGGTGGTGAAGGTCCCGGCGTTCCGCGTCATGCGGCAGCCGGCAACGCCGACGAGCTGAACCGGTGCGGACTGTCGGTGGCCGGGGCTAACGTCGGCGCATGCGCTTCTCGATCTCCATACCGCAGCACTACCCCGACGGCAGCTTCGACCCGGGCGCGTTCCGCGCCTACCTCGCCCGGGCCGAGGAGCTCGGCTTCGACAGCGCCTGGACGCAGGAGCAGGTGCTGGGCACGATGCCGCATCTGGCGCCGATCGAGACCATGACGTACGCCGCGGCCTGCACCGAGCGGCTGCGGTTGGGGTGTGCGGTGCTGGTCAGTTCGCTGCACAGCCCGGTCCACCTCGCCAAGAGCGTCAGCACCCTCGACCAGCTCAGCCGGGGGCGGATCGACGTCGGGCTCGGCATCGGCGGCCGGCAGCGTGCGGTGGCGGCGTTCGGCGTCGACCCCGACAGCCTCAACCGGCGGTTCACCGAAGGGCTGGAGGTGATGAGGGCCTGCTGGACGCAGCCGCGGGTCACCTTCGCCGGCAAGTTCTGGCAGCTGGAGGAGGCCGCGATGGAGCCGAAGCCGTTCCAGAAGCCGCATCCCCCGGTCTGGTTCGGCGGCAGCCATCCCAACGCGCTGCGCCGGGCGGTCCGGCTGGCCGACGCGTTCATGGGTGCGGGGTCGACCACCACGGAGCAGTTCGCCGGCCAGGTGCGGACCCTGCGGGCCACGCTCGCCGAGACCGGTCGCGACGAGAAGGACCTCCCGATCGCCAAGCGGGTCTACATCGCCGTCGACGACGACCTCGAGCGCGGCCGTGCCCGGATCGGCGCGGCACTGGACCGGCTCTACGGCTACTTCGGCCTGAGCAACCTGACGGCACTCGCCGTCTACGGCCCACCGGAGGAGTGCGTGCGCGGGCTGCGCGCGGTGGCCGACGCGGGCGCCGCGACGATCCTGCTCAACCCGATGTACGACGACGCCGAGCAGATGGAACGCCTGGCCGCGGAGGTGGTTCCCGCGCTGACGTAGACGCCGCAGGTCTCGGGCCGGCCGGGGATCAGCCGGCCACGATCAGCTGGCCACGATCAGCTGGCCGGCGCGCCGTCGGCGAGGGCGGCGAACCGGTCCAGGATGTTCGGCCACTCGGTGAACTTCGAGCGTTCGGCGGCGTTGTCGGCGTTCCATCCGCCGTGCTCGAAGCGCATTCGGCAGCCGCCGTCGTGTGGGCCGAACTTTACGGTGATCTCGCTGGGATGGCCGGACGGCTGCGCCAGGGTCGAGGTGTAGGCGAGCCGGCGGCCCGGCTCCCAGACCGTCACCCATCCCCAGCCGTACTCCTCGCCGTCACGATGTGACTCGAACACCCGGCCGCCCACGCGCGGCTCGATCGTCACGGCGGTCAGCGTCTGCGCGTTCGCGGTGTAACTCGGATGCCACCACGAGGCGATGTCGCCGGTGTAGACCTCGAAGGCGCGTTCGGGTCCGCACCGCAGGACGTACTCGTGCACGATCGGATCGAGTTCCATGCGCGAAGTATCGCCGAGAGGTTGTTTCCCCGGACACCTTTGTTTCCCGGCAGGTTGTTGCCCCAGACCGTCGGCCCGCGAAAGTCGGGGCGATCTGCCCCGCCCGCGTGTTCCCTGCAGGCGGTGCTCGCGGCATGCGGTGGTTCAGGTCGACAGCCACGAAGGATGCCGAGACGACACCGTCGACGGACCCGGCTCCGGACGGCGCTGTTTTCCGGAGGCGAGTGATCACGGTGTCGCCCGACGCACCCACCCGGCTTCCCCTGCAGAGTGCGGTGCCGACCGGAACGCCGCGTCCCACCCCGGAAGCGATGACCCGCCGTCTGCCGCCCACTCGTTGTCAATCGGACGTGGACGGTCGTCCGGCCAGGCCGCGCAGCAGCGTAAGTGCCAGCCACCCGAGCCAGCCCATCCCGACCACCAGCGTGAGCCGCTGGAAGAGCCCGCCGACCGGCGCCAGTGCGGTCTGCTGGGAGAACCCCGCGCTGGAAAGGAAGAACAGGGCCAAGAACACCACCGCGGTCGCCACCGAGTACGCCGCCCTGCCCCGATGACCGGCGCGGGCGAACCGATAGCCGACCACGCAGCAGGCCAGCGGCAGCCCGAGGAAGACGAGCGCCGAGAACGCGTCGTGCAGGTTTCCCGTCGTCGTCTGCGGGGCGGGTACCGGAGTGCCGGGCGGATAGTCGCCGACCGGGTCCGTGGCGAAGACGCCGGCGCCGAGCAGGCCCACCGCGACCCCGCCGAGCAGGATGGGCGCCCAGACGCCGGCGGCGTACATCCGTCGCAACGCCGGCCGGGACCCGACCGCGAAGGCGAGCAGGAGGATGCCGGTGAGGAGGAAGTTCGCGCGCTGGGTCCAGCCGTACTCCCCGAGCGCCAGCGAGCTCACCGGGTGCCGCAGGGCGCTGTAACCGGGACGGGTCGCTCCCTCGACGAGGAACGCGACGACGAACACGATCGGACCCACGACCCCGCAGGTGAGCAGAGCGCGTTCGCGGCCGGACGTGGACCGCGCAGCGGCCGGATGGGGCCGCGAGACTCCCTCGGACATGCGGCCATTGTCACCGAGTTCAGCGTTGTCGCGGCGAAGTCAGCCGGATCGCCACGTCCGATGCGCGTGTACGCCGAGCCGGTCCGGACTCGACAGTTTCCACAGCCAGCCGATCGGGCGCAGCCCGAGGCGCGCGGCCACCCGCTGGGAGGAGAGGTTGTCCGCGGACGTGCTGTAGAACGGCAGCCGCCCCGTACCCCGGGTCAACGTCGCCCAGTGCGCGGTGACCGTGGTGGCGAGCCCGCGCCCTCGCGCGTCCGGGTGGGTCCAGACTCCGGCCTCGGCGCCCCGGGAGTCGGCGACCGGAGTGTGCGCGACGGCGAGGACGAGTGCGTCGCGGACCGCGATCGCCCACGGGCCGAGCGACCCGCTGAGCAGGTCGGCCCACTCCTCACCGGTCCAGGTGGCGGGGGTCGCGGCGGCGCGCAGGACCTCCCTGGCCTCGGTCCCGTCGTCGGAGCGCACGATCCGTACGGCTGCCGCGTCGTTGTCGTACGTACGCCCGTCGGTGTTCGGCGTCACCGTGCTCGGGACCAGGTAACTCGGCCCGGCCGAGACCACCACCGGGCCGAGCGAGCCGGTGATTCGTTGCCGGCAGTACGAGAGAAACTCCGGCGGCCGACCGGGTTCGGCGTCCCCTTGCATGCCTTCCACCGCGGCCTCGAACGTCTTGGTCAGGTCGTCGGCCACGTCGTCGGGCACGTCCTCACCGACCGCCAGCATGTGGCCGTCGTCGGCGACGCCGAGGACGACGTGGTGTGCCTTCCGCAGTCGCCCGCGGGCGTCTCGGTTCCAGAGGACGTCCATCTCCGTGGCGAGCAGGTCGACGGATCGGGTAGCCGGCATGGAGGCAGACCCTACCGACGTCGTCGAGGACTCCGACAGTGCTTTCCGTCCGGGTGACGCGGCGCGGTCCGTACCCTCGCCCGTCGTGGCTTCCCGGGCCGGCCGTGATCACGTCACGCCGGGCCGCCGGCAGTACCACGGTGATAGCCGACTCCCGGGGGATGCCGGTGCCCGTCGCCCACGCGGTAGGCAAGGTCAGGTTGACAGGCAGCACGCGACATCTCCTCCGGATGTGCTCTGGGACACGACCTCGAAGCCGGCACGGGTGAGTTCCGCACGAAGCGCTTCCGGCCGCAGGTGGCGGCGATGCGGCAGATACCAGATGCCGTCGGTCCGCGTCGCGCTGTCCAGTTCCTCTCCGGCGGCGACCGGGGCCGGCACCTCCTCGTAGCAGATGCCGGTGGCCTCGTCGTACCGGAATCCGTCCTCGTAGTCACGCTCCGGCTCGTACATCGCCGTCGAGACCAGGTAGTGGCCGCCGGACGCGAGCCGGGCGCGCACCGCGGCGTACAGGTCGGCCCGGTCCGCGTCCGTGACGATGGATTGCAGGCAGAAGCTGTCCACCACGAGGTCGTACCTCTCGTCGGCGGGTACTTTCGCCAGTGCGCACATGTCCTGGACGTCGAACCTGATGTCAAGGCCGCGTTGCCGCGCGAACTCGCGAGCGAGTGCGATCGCCCGTGGGATCAGGTCGACGGCGTGGACCCGGAACCCCCGCGAGGCGAGGAAACAGGCTGCCGGACCGGTGCCACAGCCGTACTCGAGTACGTTCACCTCTGCCGGCGCCGGCAGGTCGAGTCGCGCCAGGGTGCGTTCGAGGAACCGCCGGTTGGGGAACTCCTCATAGGAGTTCGGGCTGCCGCTCTCGAAGAGTTCGTCCCACTGGGTGAGCCCGCGCCGTGCGATCTGTTCGTACGCGGCTTCGTGTTCGGCGTAGTAGTACGGCATGTCAGACCTCCGTGCTCGCGACCCGGGCCGGCGGACGCCGCCAGTCTTGCTGGTGCGGCAAGCACGTGTACAACGACTTTAGGACGCGTGCGCAGCCGGGAACGGCTCGCTCGGGCTTCAGGGGCGGAGGATTCTCTGCTGTCGATCCACCCACTCCGGCGGTACGTATTCGGGGTGGCCGTGTGCTCCCATGCGGACTTGCCATCCTTTGTGGTGGACGGTGACGTGGTGGTAGCGGCACAGGAGTACGCCGTTGTTCAGGTCTGTTGGGCCGCCGTGGTCCCAGGCGGTCATGTGATGGGTGATGCAGCGTGGTTCGGGGATGTTGCAGCCGGGGAAGTGGCAGTGGCTGCCGTCGCGGATCGCCAGAGCACGGCGCTGGTGTTCTTTGAAGTACCGGTCGGAGCGGCCGAGGTCGAGCACGTGCCCGTCTCCTGCGAGGACGACGGGGATGAGGTCGGCCTCGCACGCCAGCCGTCGCACGGTGGCGGCGGAGATGGCTTTGCCGTCGGTGCCGAGGTAGCGGGCTGATCCGCCGCCTCCGCATTTCGGGCACCCGTCGTGCGGGTCGATGGCAGCCTCCGACCCGGCCGTACCGGGTTTGGTGTTCGGTTGTGGGCGCTGCCCCGGTGTTCGAGGTGGCGGTATCCCGTCCCCGAGCGAACCTGTGTCGGGTGATGGCCGTTTCGGCTTACCTACTTGTGCCTTCCGGCCTTCGCCCTGGCCTGCTGCCTCCCGCGGTGTCGGTTCACCGGCGTGGCCAGGCTTCTTGGCCGCACTCCCAGCGGTGTTGGTCGCCTTCGCAGTCCCGTACTTGGGGTCGGTGCTGGGGCAGGTGCAGGGCCTGGGGCGGATGGGGGTGGCGGTGTCGTCGATGGTCCCCGCACCCGTGCCCTTCAGGAGGGTGTCGAGGGGGATGGTGACCGTGACCTGGGGTGGTCTGCCGCCGCGGACGGGTGCGGTGGAGGCGGCGGCGAGCAGGCCGAGCGCTTCGGCGAACGCGTCCCCGCGCCGCTGCTCGATCGAACGCAGATCCGGCTCCGGTCCTTTGTTGGGTTCGGCGAGGGGTTCGATGATCTTGCGGAGCAGTTCCATCTCCCACACCGGCAGGGTGATCCGCACCGACTCCGACTGCGGGATCCCGTTGGGGACGTAGCGAAGGGAGCGTTTCTGTTCGGCCTTGCGGTCCTTGCGCTCCAACTCCTCTCCCAGCAGCCGTTCGGCCTCTTCGGGGGCGATCCGTTCCAGCAGGGGCTCGCCCAGCCTGCGGAGCTCGTCGGGGTTGTGGGTCCGGGCGGCCTCGATCAGGAACTCCTCACCCCGGTCACGTTCGTCAGCACCGACGTATTCGGGGAGTTTCTTGATCGCCTCGGCGATCACGCCGGCCTGCCGGGCCGACACCACCCCCGCCGCCAACGCCTCACCGGTCAGCCGGGCCTCCTTATCCAGGACCCTGGCCAGCCCCACGGCGGCGGACGCTTCCTTCTGTGCGTACCGCTGCGCGGTGCGCAGGTAGACCGTGGCGTTCGGCGAGCCGGTCAGCTTCCCGATGTCACAGGCTTCGGCCTGGCGGACCAGGGCCAGTTCCAGTGCTTCGAAGCGGGCCTTCTTCGCCCGCGCCCTGGCGAGCACCAGCCCGCACTCCTCCGCGGTCAAAGAGCCCTTCGAGACCACCCACGCCTCGTCCAGGAACGGGTCCACCGAGTCGAGCGCAGCCAGGATCCGGTCGGCGGCACCGCCACCGGTCCAGGCACCCCACTCACTCGAAGACATGATCGAATGCTATCGGCGACCACCGACAAGCGAGCCGTTGTCCACAAGGGAAAGTCGACGAAGACGGGTGATGTCCGTAGGTACACGAGGTCACCTGTTCACCTGTGGATCGAAGCAGCGCCAACCGGCAGTCGCGCCGACTCGACGGTGACCGCTCGTAGTCGCCACGCGGGGGATGTTGACACCCCGTGAGTCCGGGCAACGAGTGCGCCGGTCGCCGACGTACGCCCCAGTAGAGTGCGGGGCGCCGCGGCACCCCGGCCGCGACGCAGAACGAGGGGACGCATGCATGTCTCGGTACGGACGCATCCTAATCAAACTCAGCGGCCAGGCCGTGGCGGGCGCGCAGAACTCCGGGTTCAGCGCGGACGCGCTCGACCACCTCGCACGAGAGGTCCTGCGCGCGCGTGACCTCGGCCTCCAGGTCGCGATCGTCGTCGGCGGCGGCAACGTCTTCCGCGGGAGTTCTGCCGACGAGTGGGGCATCGACCGCGTGGAGGCCGACAGTATCGGCATGCTGAGCACGCTGATCAACGCGATCCTCCTGCGGGGCAAGATCAGTGCGCTGAGCGACCACGACGTACGCGTGATGACCGCGATCCCGATCAACTCCGTCGCCGAGCCGTACATCCGGCTTCGCGCGCTCAACCACCTGTCCAAGGGCAAGATCGTCGTACTCGCCTGCGGCATCGGCCAGCCCTACGTCACCACCGACTACCCGTCGGTCCAGCGTGCCGCCGAGATCGACGCGGACGCGATCCTGGTTGCCAAGCACGGGGCCGACGGGGTGTACGAGAGCGACCCGAACGTCGACAAGGACGCGCGCCGCTACCGTTCGATCAGCTACGACCGGGTCCTGGCGCAGGGCCTGCGGGTGATGGACCAGGCCGCGTTCATCCTCGCCCGGGACCAGAAGCTTCCCCTGCACGTCTTCGACATCGACCGGGCCGGGGTGATGGCCGGCATCTGCCAGGGCGAGGAGCACGGCACCTACATCGCCGGCGACGTCCCGACCGAATGGGCGTAGGGCTCCGGCCCACCTCGCCGAACCACACGCAGGCCGTATCCCTCGTCAATGACTCCTTGACGAGGGATACGGCTCTGTGCAGATGAACGCGTTGATACAGGCTCAGCCCGCCAGTCGGGCAACGCCAGCGGTTCGACCCGGCGGAACGCCGCGGTGGAATGGCGTTGCTCGCCAAGCTCCCGCGCGGCGTTCGTCCGGCTCCATGCGTTCATCTTTCGCTAGCGGGCGATCCGGGTGATGCGGGCAGCAGCCTGGCGGGTGGCGATCCACGCCGCAGCGGTGGTGGCGAGCCGTAGGGCGTTCAAGCGATACCAGGTCCGCAGGAGTTCCTCCCGTTCAGCGGCCGGTGACTGCTCGGTGGCGAAGAACAGCCTGAGATTGAGGGGTACGAGAACGGCGGTCACCGCGGCACCGGAGATGGAGCAGGAGGCCGCGACGACGAGCCATCTCCGAGACTCCGGGCAGTCGTCCCATCCGGACCAGACCGCGGCGAGCGAGGCCGGAAACGTCGCAGGAACGGCGGGAACGTAGTAGCGCAGCGGACTTCCGGGACCGAGCGGCGAATGCGCACGCTCACACTCGGCGCCGGCAGCCAGCCGGTCCGGAACCCTGACCACGGCTTCGTAGAGATTGCCGAAGAACCAGTGAGCATGTCCGAGCTGGGCGAGCGTCAGCAGTCGCCCGGTGAGCCGTCGCCTGCGCATCGACCCATCGTAGGGAACTGCATAGAGTCAGGCCGTGACCATCAAGATCCGCGAGGCGACGCAGGCCGAGACGGCCGAGCTGGCGAGGCTCCGCTGGCGATCCACCTTCGAGCGCCAGCCGGGGCCGGAGCCGGTCGACGGCCTCGACGACTACGTCCGGAGCTTCTCGGCGTGGTGGGAGCGGCGCGAGGACTACGTGGCCGTGGTGGCGGCGGACGGAACGCGACTCGTCGGCGTGGGGTTCCTCGCGCTGGCCGGTCGCGTGCCCGTGCCGGGCGACCTGGACCGGCGTACCGGCGACATCCAGTCGGTCTTCGTATTGCCGGACTACCGCGGCCAGGGTATCGGTTCGATGGTCGTACGCGCGCTCGTCGACCACGGCCGGGAGCGCGGCTGCAGCCGGGTCACCGTCCATTCCGGCACCCGCGCGGTCCCGGTCTACGAGCGCGTCGGTTTCCAGCACGACCAGCACCTGATGGTGCATCCGCTCACCGACTGACCGCACGGCTGGTCAGGCCGGCGCCTCGCGGCGTATCGTCTGCTGGCCATGGAGCGCGCCATCCCCATCCTGCCCGCGGACGACCTGCGTACTGCTCGGAACTTCTACGTCGACGGACTGGGGTTCGCGGTCACCTTCGAGGCGTCCGAGGACGGTACGACCGGATTGCTGGGGCTCGAACGCGGGACGATCCGCCTCACGATCGACGCCCCGATGTCCGGGCACGGCCGACACGCCTGTGTCTCGTTAGAGGTCGACGACGCCGACTCCTACTACGACGAGTGGCGGCAGCGGGTCGAGATCGATGGCCCGCCGGAGAACGAGCCGTGGGGTGCGCGCACGTTCAACGTGATCGACCCTGCCGGCAACACCCTCTTCGTGATGGGCCCGACGCGGCAGGACGACGCGGCCTAGGCGTCGCCGTGGTGGGCGAACAGCAACGCGCCCGGGGAACTCTGGTCGAGGCCGAGCAGCATCTGGGCCGACACCGTGAGACCGGCGCCCTGGACCCATTCAGCCACCTGCTCCGGCCGGCGTCGGTGGACGTGGACCTTCATCGGGTGGCCGCCGTAGCCCTCCGTCTTCAGCGTCGAGCGGTCGCCGACGTGGAAGCCGAGCAGCAGCGGACCGCCCGGACGCAGCACCCGCCGGAAGTGCCCGAGCACCGTCGGCACCACCTCGTCGGGTACGTGGATCAGCGACCAGAACGCCACCAGGCCGGCGACCGAGGAGTCGGCGAGTGGCAGCTCGGTCATCGAGCCCACCTCGAACCGCAGCCCGGAGTGGTCACGGCGGGCCACGTCGATCATCGCCGGTGACAGGTCCAGGCCGAAGGCGTCGAGCCCCAGCGCGTGCAGGTGCGCGGTCACGTGACCCGGCCCGCAGCCCACGTCCGCCACCGGGCCGTCACCGGCGGCGTGCACGAGTTCGGCGAACACCGCCAGCCCCGCCCGCAGGTACGGCGCACCGGCCAGCGCGCCACGCAGCCGCTCGGCGTAGCTGGCCGCGACCGTGTCGTAGGAGGTACGGGTGTCCGCCAGCCAGTCCGTGGTCACAACGGCTTCCCGGGCGGGGCGGCGTCCTGGTCGAGGGTCACCTGCCGGCCACGCAGGACCGGGTGGCGTACGAGCCGGTCCACCAGGTCGGCCGGTCCGCCGACGCAGGTCCAGTCGTCGTCCCACATCGTCGACACCAGCCAGGAGTGGTCCGCGGGAAACATCAGATTGGGCAGCGCACCCAGCCAGAACGACCCGGCCTCCTGGTGCCGCCAGGTCGCTGCCTGCTCCGGCCCGGCCTCCACCAGCACGTACGGCCAACCGGTGTAGAGGGTGACCGTGGGCGCGTCGGGGAAGACGATGTCGTCGGCGCCGGTGTCGAGGTAACCAATCCACCACGGCTGGTCCGGCGACTGCTCGCGCAGCAGCGAGAGCAGGGCGCGGTCACGTTCGTACTGCTCGCCGGTCTCCTGGGGAAGGAGCACGGTGGCGTACGCCTCGAAGACCGGCGGAACGGCGGCGGTGATGGTCCGGCTGACGGAGGTGCCGCGCATGATCCACATGACATCGGCACCGGTCCCGATCCGCCACGTGCGTCCGTCCCGTTCTCTGGTGACCACCCGCTCAGGCTAGGGCAACCCTTGGCCACGTCCCGCTCACCCACGATGCCGCGATCCTGGTAGCGAGTGGGACTGGGCCGCTCGGGGTTGGTGGGGCTGGAACGGAGGGTAGGGGCACCGTACGCGAGAGGTCAGGGGCTTCAGCCGGCTGCTCACCGACCACCGGGGCACGACCATCTACACCAACAGCGGGCCCGGACAGGCCGGTGGCGACGGCTTCATCACCGGCGACGCACAGAACCGGACGTACACCTGGCAGGCGGTACGCGTCACACATGCGGCGCCGGCCGAGGTCGTCTTCACCCCCAGGTGACCATCGGATCAGAGGGTTCGGATGACCAGTTCGACGTCAAGAAGCGGCGACTCGACCTGGGGACTGTTGGCTCTGCTCGCTGTCGTCGTGACCGCCATGGTGACCCGCTGCCAGAGCCCACTCCCGACGAAGCGAGGAGTGCCGGTGAGCTCGGAGTTTCCGGTGCCCACCTCCAGTACGGAGGGGGGCCCGCATCCGTCGTACTCCCCGACGGTGGGGCCGACGAGCCTGGGCACCCGGGCACTCCCGGGGGGGCAGCCGGCTGCTTTCCGATCACCGCGGGTTCACGGTCTACGTCACCGACAGCTATCCCACAAGCCAGGCCGTCCCGCGCTGCAAGGGCGTGTGTACGAACATCTGGCGCCCGGTGGTGGTCGGGTCGGCGAGTGTCCGGTCGACGGTCGCCGGCGTGCCCGGGAAGACCTTCGGGACCCTTCCGCTGCCCGGCGGCCAGCACCAGCTCACCACCAACGGTCGCCGCGTCTACACGTTCGTGGTCGACAGGCTGCCCGGACAGACCCGCGGGCAGAAGTTCCGGACCAGCAGCGCGACCGGTGACGTCTACACCTGGTCGGTGGTCGTCCTTCCGTCGACCGCTACGGCGACGATCCGGTTGGAGCGATGAGTTGAAGCGATGAATACAAAGATGGGTACGGAGTCAGCATGATGAACCAAGCGCGGTCTCTGGACGACCGATTCACACCGCGCCCGCGGCCGCGCCGGCCCCAGACCGTCGTACGGGCCGCAGCCACCGTCGTGGCCGCGGTGATGGTCGCCACCCTGCTCACCGGATGCCAGCGAGGCTCACCGTCCGAACGCGGCAAACCAGCCGGGTGGGTGCCGAGCGCACTGCCGGCGTACACCGCGACGGTGCAGGCGGCGGCGGTGCGTACGCGCGAGGTCAAGGGCTACAGCCGCATCCTGACCACCACCCAGGGCCTCAGCATCTACGTCAACACCTTCGTCGCGGACCGGCCCGGGGAGCTTCAGGGCGACCTGTTCATCACCGGCTCGTCCAGCGGGCGGACCTACACCTGGCGTGCCGTACGAGTCCCGAAGAACGCACCCACCGACGTCGTCTTCAAGCCACGGAAGTGAACCGGTGACGAACCGAGCGCAGGCCCTGTGCGGACGCATCCCGCAGCGCAGACAGCGTGCGGCGGCAGGCGTCGTACGGTCGGCCATGGCCGCGGCGGTGGTCGCCGTGCTGCTGGCGGCCGGGTGCGGGGGAAACCCCAAGCCCTCCGAGCCCGACAAGGCGGTCGGCTTCGTGCCGAGCGCGCCGCCGGCGTACACGCCCACGGTCGGGCCGTCGACGTTGCGGACCCGGGACATCGCGGGCTTCAGCCGCCTCCTGACCGACCATCGCGGGCTGACCATCTACATCAACAACGCGCCAGTCGACTCCAAGGTGGGCGTGTGTGCCGGGTCCTGCACCTCGGTGTGGCATCCGGTCGTCGTGGGAACCGCCGACCTGGCGGACCCGGGCACGTTGGGCGTCCGGATCGGCGTCCTGGACCGTCCGGGCAGCCTGCACCAGATCACCGTGAACGGACGCCGCGCCTACACGTTCGTGGACGACAGGCCCGGGCAGGCAAGGGGCGACCGCTTCATCACCGGCGGACCGAAAGGGCGCACCTACACCTGGCGGGCCGTCGTGGTCCCCGACAACGCGCCCACCCGGGTCGTCCTCAAACCCAAGTAGGAGGCCGCCGCGTGGCGTACGGCCCCCCGGCGGGTGTCACGCGGCCCGGTCGGCGGCCTCGTCGGATGCAGGCTGTACGGCGGGCAGCGGGCGGACGCTGGCGGCGATGAGGAGGGCCAGGCCCAGCAGGGCGGCCACGACCACCAGGGCGCGCAGCACGGTGATGTGGTGGCCGAGGAAGCCGATGGCGGGCGGGCCGGCGAGGAACGCGCAGTAGCCGATCGAGGCGATGACGCTGACCCGGGCGGCTGCCCGCCGCGGGTCGTCCCCACCGGCACTCATGCCGACCGGGAAGCCGAGCGACGCGCCGAGGCCCCACAGCAGGGCGCCGACGTAGGCGAGGCTCGGCACCGGCGAGAAGACGAATACAGCCACGCCGAGGATGCCGATCAGGGCGATGGTGCGGACCACGCGGACCCGGCCGTACCGGTCCAGCAGCCCGGGCCCGAACCAGCGACCCGCCGTCATGGCGGTGAGGAAGCCGGCGAAGGCGAGTGTGCCCAGCGGGGCCGACACCCCGTGACCGTCGATGGCGGCGACGCTGATCCAGTCGTTGCCGACTCCCTCGGCGAAGGCGAAGGTGAGGACGAAGAGCCCGATGAGCAGGGTGCGCGGCTCCCGCCAGGCGGTCAGCGCACCGCCACCCCGGGGCTGCTCGGCGCCGTCCTGGCCGGCCTCGTCCTGCTCCGTCCCGTCGTGGTCGGGGACGAACCGCCGCGTGAACCACACCACGGGGATCACCACCAGCACCGCGACCGCGGCCAGGTGCACGGCCACCTCCACGTGCAGCGCCACCATGGCGGCGCCGACCAAGGCGCCGGCGACGGTGCCGAGGCTGAAGCCGGCGTGGAAGCGGGACATGATCGACCGGGCGAGGTGGCGTTCGACCACCGTGCCCTGGACATTCATCGCGACGTCCCAGGCGCCGTTGCCGAAGCCGAGCAGGAACAACCCGATCACCACCGGGACGACGCCGATGAGCGAGCCGAGAGCCGCCGTGGTCAGGCCGACGCCGAGCAGGATGGCCATCGCCCTGACGGTGCGGGCCGAACCGATCCGGGTGACGACCGGCCCGGACAACGGGAGCGCCAGCAGGGAACCCACGGCGACCGCGAGGAGCACCAGGCCGAGCGCGGCCGAGTCGAGTTCGAGGCGGTCGCGGATCTGCGGGATCCGGGAAGCCCAGCTGGCGAACGCGAAACCCGAGCCGATGAACGCGGCGTAGGTCGCCGCCGTGGCGGCGCGAACCGCGGTCGGCGTCGTACGTCCGGCAATGGTCGAGGTCATGGCGTCCTTAGGGGGCTGAAGGGGCGCGAGAACGAAGCGGGCGAGGAACGGCACCGGTCCGCGCGCGTACGGCCGACCCTAGAACACCGCTCCGACGTCGCCACCGCCCGGGAACTGGGGGCGTTCCCCGAAGAGCTCGTATCCCCGGTCGCTTCGCCGGGCCGCCCCGGACAAAGCGGTGGATACGTGACACCAGCCTGCGCACGTGATCGCAAGACGAAGGACGACGGGTTCGACGGCACTCACCTGGCGGAGCTGCTGAGCCGTCATGCGGTCACCCGGATCGCCCTCGGCGGGGGCATGTCGGAGATGTGTGTCGCCGCGACCGCCCGAACCGCCCTGGCGCGCGGCCTCGGCCTCGTGATGCCGCACGACGGCCACGCGACGTACGACATCGGTGTGGCCCCTGGCATCGCCGACCCGGTGCCGGCGGCGATGGCCTCGCGCGTGGCGGAGTGGTCGCTCGGGGAGGAGGTCGAGATCCGAACCATGGTGGGCTTCGCGGTGCAGGCGCTGGAGGCCGCTGCTCAGCTGTAGCTCTTCGGAGTGCGAGGGCTGTCGGTGGGGTCTGGGATCCTGCGCGGCATGGACGACGGCGAACTGATCGACGTAGGGGACGTGACGCTCTTCGTACGCCAGCTCGGTGAGCGCCGGCGAGACAAGCCGTCGTTGCTGGTGCTGCACGGTGGGCCGGACGTGGGCCACAGCTACCTGCTGCCCGGGTTCGAGCCCCTGGCGCGTGACCATCACGTGGTCCTGTTCGACTTTCGCGGGTGCGGGCGGAGCAGTCGCGGTCTGCCCGAGGAAGCTCTGCAGCCGGAGTACGTCGTCGAGGACGCCCGTCGGCTGGTCGACGTCCTCGGGCTGGGGCAGGTCGACCTGGTGGGCTTCTCCTCCGGAGGGCGCGCCGCCGTGCAGTTCGTGAACAGGCATCCCGGCCAGGTGCGCCGACTCGTGCTGGCCTCGAGCTCGGCGTACAGCTCCGCCGACAACGAGCCGTATCTGCGGGACTAGGAGGAGTACCAACGACGTCAGCGGGCAGAGGACGCCCAGCACGGCGCGCTGCGCAACTCTACGATCTTCGTCTGGAATCTCCACCTGGCACCCGCGTATCTCGACCTGATCAGGGACCTGGACGAGGGTGACTGGAGCCACGAGGCCTACCTCGCCGGGCGGATGCATCCGTGGTTCACCGGTGATCCGGAGGAGATCCTGCGGACCTGGGGGAAGCCGATCCTCATCCTGCACGGAGAAAAGGACATGGGCTTCCCCGTACAACTCGCCCGACGTCTGCACGCCGCGCTGCCCACCAGCGAGCTGGCGACCATCGAGGACACCGCGCACATGTGCCACTTCGAGAAACCCGAGGTCTGGTCCGAGCACATCCGTACGTTCCTGAACGGGAATGCCTTGGACGGACCGGCGGCGGGTTCCTAGTGTTCGCGCATGGACCTTTCGGAGATCACCCGACTGACAGAGGTCAACCGGCGAGCGTGGGACGTGGTGGCGCGGACACGCCCCGATGGACTGAGGTCCGCCGAGTCCTTTGCCAGGGGTGTGGGGAACTTCGATCCGTCGGAGCTGCCCATCTCCAGCCGGGCGACTATCGTGGCATCCTGTCTCAGGCGCGATGGCCACCTGCTCCTGGAGGAGATGCATCCTCTACGCGGCTGCTTCGTGGGCGATGTCGTGACAGCGTTGGCCCGAGCAGGAATGCGCATCGAACTGCTGGACGAGTACTTCTCACCTCCGGAGTCCGCCGACGTCCCGGCCGCTGACGTCGAGCAACTGGGCAGGTTCCCGAACGACTTCACTCTGCTCGCGAGGAAGGACGCCGACCGGTAGGCCCGCCACTTGAACGCGAAGAAGGAGAATCAGGGTGACGATTCGGCGGATGGATCACGTGAGCGTCGTCGTCGACGACCTCGAGGCTGCCAAGGCGTTCTTCCTCGAGCTCGGCATGGAACTCGAGGGCGAGGCGCCGATCGAGGGACCTGAGGTGGACCGGCTCAACGGGCTGGACGGGATCCGAGTCGACATCGCGATGATGCGGACCCCGGACGGCCACGGCAAGCTCGAACTGACGAAGTTCCACACCCCGACCGCGGTCCCTGCCGAACCGAAGAACGCGCTCGGGAACACGCTGGGTCTGCGTAGCATCATGTTCGCCGTCGACGACCTCGACGCCACGGTCGCCGGCCTGCGAGCCCACGGCGCCGAACTCGTCGGTGAGGTGGTGCAGTACGGCAACAGCTACCGGCTCTGCTACGTCTTCGGCCCCGAAGGGATCATCGTCGCGCTGGCCGAGGAACTCGGCTGACGGCCCAGGAATCCTCGAAGATGCCCACCGCGCGCCGCATGCCCCAGCTCGTGGAGCCGATCCACCTGGTGACGTGCTTCTGCCAGGAGCCGGACGCACTCGACCAGCTCGTCGCCGACCTCGAGTCCATCGCCGCCACGATCGAGGCCGCGGGCTCACGTTAGCCAGGGGAGGGCCATGGGAGACCTGACGCACGTACTGTGGATCGGCGGCCCCGCTGCTGCCGGCAAGACGACGGTGAGCCGGCTGCTGGCAAGACGTCACGGCCTGCGGTGGTACAGCGTGGATGCGCACATGATGGAGTACCGGGACCGTGCGGCGGCGGCAGGGGTCGCCTTGCCGGGTGAGGGTCCGGGTGACTTCGACCGCGGTCCGATGATCTTCGAGGATCTGCGTTCTCTGCCGGGGCCCCTGGTGGTGGTCGAAGGTGCCCTCGTCACGCCCGGCCTGGCCGCGTCCACGGGCAACGCGGTGTGGCTGATGCCGTCGCAGGAAGAACAGCGAACCAGGCTCGAGAAGCACCACCCGGAAGGCGTGCACCATGGCTATCTGTGGGGCTGGCAGCTGGTCCGGGACCAACTCGACGCGGCAGCGAACGCGGCCACCATCGTCGTCGACAATCAGTCCGTGAGTCAGACGGTCGCCGCTGTCGAGAGTCACTTCGCCAGGCAACTGGCGGCGGGTCCGACAGCGCAGGATGTGCAAGAACGGTGGCAGTTGCTGCGCTACGCCAACGAGGTCGCTGTCAGCAACAGCTTCAAGGCGTTCGCGCGGGCCTCCGTACCCCCCGATGCCAGTACGGTCGTCCGGACGTACGACTGTGAATGCGGTGACCCGGCCTGCGACGCCCTGGGGGAACTGCCCGTGAGCGATGCAGCTGCCGCGCTGACCAGTCCACCGCCGTCACTCCTCGCGCGGGGAAACCACACAAGGAGCCGTCCTCGTGAGTGAGCTGCCTGGTGGCCGCATCAACAAGGTCGTGCGCATCGGCAACACGGTTCGGCGACGGCCACCCGGTCGTCCTGACGATACCCGCGCGCTGCTGAACCACTTCGAAGACCGTGGCTGGGCCGGCGCCCCTCGCTTCCTGGGCGTCGACGACGAGGGCCGCCAGATACTCAGCTACGTTCCAGGATGGGTTCCGCTGCCCAGGCTGGTGGCGCAGCCGGCTGAAAGCCAGGTCGCTCCCCCAGGGGTGTGGTCGGACGAGAGCCTTGCCGGGGTGGCCAGGCTCGTACGGGAGTTCCACGATCTCACCGCAGCGACCCCGCTTGCCGAGGATCAGGAGACCCTCTGTCACAACGACCTGACCCCGAACAACACTGTTTACCGTGACGCCGGCGACGGATCCTTCCGCCCGGTGGCGTTCATCGACTGGGACGACTCGACTCCAGGGCCGCGCATCCACGACGTGGCAGACATCTGCTGGATGTATCCGTCGGCTCGGTTCGCACCCGACCGCCCCGACCCGAAGACGCTGGGACGGTTGATGCGCCTGATGTGTGACGCCTACGGGCTCCCCGACCGTTCCGCGCTGATCACGATCGTCCTGACGCGCCATGACCAGACCTGGCGCGGAATCGCGGACCTCGCCGACGCCGGGCACAAGGGCTACCAACTGCTGCGTGACCTGGGCGCGGTGGAATTCGGACACGCCAACTACGAGTGGACCAAGGCGCACCGGGTGGAGATCGAGCACGCGCTCTGTGACGCTTGAGCCCGATCAAGGGTCGCAGGAATTCAGCCTCGGGCCTTCGGCGCTGCTTGTTTGTGCTCGGTCCAATGGCTCAGAAGCGGGGAGCTCTCCGGTCGCAGGGCGCGGTCGAGGTGCTCGACGACGTTTCCGAGTTCCATGCAGGCACGTTCGAGTTCCTGGCGCGTACGGTTGCGTTCGGTGAGCGCGACCGACAACAGGAGCCCGGTCAGGGCGATGGAGCCGTTGAAAGCCTGAAGAATCACCATCGTGCCCATGAGATCGCGGCCTTCGAACGTGCCGTACCCGTGCACCGCGGCGTGGATGGCCACGGCGGACAGCAGCACGCCGACCGGTGCCGCACCCGGCAACTGGAATCGCCAGGCGGCCAGCACCAGCACCGGGAATGCGAGGAACGAGACACTGAACGCGGTTTCGCCGATCACCATGAGCGCGAACGATGCCGCCAGCATGACCGCCACTTCCGCGATTCGTCTGACGTCGACATAGCGGTAGCGACGCCACGGAACCTTGATCAGCGTCAGCAGGAGCGGTGCCACGATGAGCACGCCCATCGCGTCACCGGTCCACCAGGTCAGCCAGTAGGTGCCGAAGGAAGCGAGTGGTATCAGGCCGGACAGCACCAGCAGAGAGGTGCCGATCGTGGAACTGATGAGCATCGCGCCGAGCGCGGCGAGGAACACCAGTGCGAGTGCGTCCTTCAGGCGATCCAGTTCAGGTCGGAAGCCCGTTCGTCGCAACGCCCAGTACGCGGCCAGGCAGGCCAACGTGGTCCCTGCCGCGGTGGGAACGACGGTGGCCACGGGGCCGGTGAAGATGTTGACGATCGCCGAACCCACGAAGATCCCGGGCCACATCTCGGGTCCGAGCACGAGAAGGGCGACCAGGGCGATCCCGGTGGGCGGCCAGAACGGGCTGATGGACCCACGCTCCAGTCCGATCAGCAGGCCGATCTGGGCAGAACCATACAGAACGGCCGCCAATCCGAGGTTCAGGAGCACCATCGTCAGCGGTCGCCGGAGCAGTTGCCCGTATCGCTCCACGCCACACACGCTAGGACGGCTCCCGGAAAGTCCAAAACGCCGAGGATATGGTCCGGCGACCGCCCAGGTCACAAGATCGCGTACCGGATCTTCCACAGTTCGTACCTTGACTGTTACGTAACCGGTTGGGTACGTTTCTCGCGGGCGCGAACGAAGGAGTACCAGATGACCAGCACCACCGGTGGCGGCACTCGCATCCTGGGCAGCCTGGGGGCTGTCGACGGCAAAGGCCTCGTACGCGTCGAGGACCGCTACGACACCGACATCGACGACCTCTGGTCGGCACTCACCGATCCGGATCGACTGGCCCGGTGGTACGGCACGGTCGAAGGCGACCTTCGTGCCGGCGGAGAGTTCCGGACCTATCTCGAAGGTCCGGACCTGCGTGGGGTCGGTCGGGTGGAGACGTGCGAGCCCCCGCGCCGCCTGCGCGTGGTGACCAGAGAGACCGACGAGTCCTGGCAGCGAAGTGGTGGCGTCCCGCCCTTCGACCAGACCCTCGAGGCCACGCTGACCGTCGACGGAGATCGCACGGTCCTCGTCATCGAGGCCCACGGCATGCCCCTGGACAAGGTCGCCGCCTACGGGGCCGGGTTGCAGATCCACGTCGAACACCTGGCGGCCCACGTCGCCGGTCGCGGGCCCGGAGACGACGACGGGACACGATGGGGCGAACTCGTCCCTGCCTACCAGCACCTTGCCGCCGCCATCCGCTCGGCTGGCTGAGGAGGAGTACGGGCAATGGGCCCTATGCCGCAACCGCGCGTGGGCTGAAGCAGTCGATGACCACGCGTTCGACCCGAGGGGACTCCTGCGCCGTGGTGGCGTAGAGGCAGAACGGATGCCCGTCCGGGTCGGCTTAGACGCGGAACCCTTCGTTGTCCTGAAGCTTGGACGCGCCGAGCCGTTGAACGAGTCCCTCGCCGTCGTCCAGATCGGGTACGGAGATGTCGAGGTGCATCTGTTGCGGGTACTCCGGGTCCGGCCAGCGCGGCGGACGTTAGAACACCACGTTCTGGAGCTCGATGCCCGTTTCGGTGATTGATCTTGCTCCTGGCGATCTGAGGCGAGTCAAGCCGGCACGGTCGATACTGGCCGCGGGACCAGTCACCCGCCACTATGAGCGTGTGAACATCTCTGCGCGGGTCGTCGTGGGGTGGCTGGGGCTGGCATGCTTCGTGCCGCTGTTGTTCCTCTACCTCGTCAGCGGGCTGGTCGCGCCGTGGTGGGCGGTCGCGGGCTTCGGCGTGGTCTGGTGCCTGTTGTTCGTCACCGCCCTGCGAACGTTTCGGCGCCGGCCGCTGCTGGCGCTCGCTCTGCCGCTCCTGGGGCTGGCGTGGTGGTTCGCGGTGCTGTGGTTCGGGGACGTGTTCTTGAACTGGACCGCCTGATGTCAACCCGCGATTCGACGAGGCGTTCGGTCGTCGTCCGCCTTCCCATCTGCATCGACGACAAGGCGACGAAGACGTGTCACAGGTGCCGGTCGAGGCCGGCTACACCTGGCTCCGGGATCCGGACGGGGGATCCTCCCTGATCGTCGGATGGACTCGCTGCCTGTGAGGAAGCCGGTTGAAATGCCCATGACCGTCGCTGGAGGGCGGTGCTAGCGTCCGTCTGATGGACGGCCCGACAACTGGTGACGCCTTCGGCGAGCTTCTTCGCGCCGCTATGGAAGGGCGCCCTTCCCTTGGCGCCATCGAGAGAGACGACGGTGTGCTCGACCCCCACGATGGCCGCATCTATCTCGGCGGCATCCACGAGTGGAGCGAGCTGGACCGGATCGCGTGCGCCCGCGTGGTGGGGAAGACGCTCGATGTCGGCTGCGGCGCGGGTCGGCACAGCCTTCATCTGCAGGAGAAGGGTTTCGACGTCACCGGGATCGATCCGTCTGCCGGGGCATGCGAGGTGAGCCGTGCGCGTGGCGTACGGAAAGTACGTCGGACCAGCGTCGAGGACGTTCCCCGCCTTGAGGAACGCTTCGACACCTTCGTGCTTCTCGGCAACAACCTCGCGTTGCTGGGATCACCGGAGCATGCTCCGATCGTGCTCGACGCACTCGCCCAGGTGGCTTCGCCGAACGCCAAGGTGCTGGGCGGGAGTAGGGACCCCTACCGCACCGACGCGAAGCTCCATCTGGACTACCACGCCCACAACCGGAAACGTGGCCGGCCTGGAGGGCAGACCCGGATCCGAAGTCGGTTCGAGAGACTCGCCGACCCGTGGTTCGACTACCTCTTCTGTTCGCGCGACGAACTGGTCGGCCTGACGAAGAACTCGGCCTGGCGGCTCGCCGAGTTCGACGAAGACGGGGCCGGCTATCTCGCGGAACTCCGCCTGCGCTGACCAGAGGGGGACGCCGACGTGGAGGGACACGATCATCGTGGGAGCCAGTAGCTTGCCGTGGATGAGCGTCCCCGATCCTTCGCCGGACCAGTACCTGTCGACCCTTCCCCGGAAGCGAATGGGAGCCGGCGTGCTACTTCTGGATCCGGATGGGGCGCCTCCTGGCCGTGGACTGGGTGCCGCCGAACGAGGGTCGGACGGAGGGGGTGATGATGATCTTCGACGGCGGATTGGTGCCGCCTGATGTCGCTGCGGAGACAACCGTGCCGGTGGAGGAACTCCGCGGGTGTGGCGTGATCCGGGTGGCCACGTTGTCGCCCAACTGGCGGAGCGATCCTGAGTAGCCCGAATCGCCCACTGCTAGGGTGACGGCCGTGTCGGTCGGTGAGCCTTGGCGGGACCTGGCGAGTGACTACGAGAATGCGCGGCAGCGTCCGGATTCTCTCGATCGCATCCTCGAGTGGCCGATGCAGCAGGAAGTCATCGGTGATCCGCAAGGGCTGCGGATCCTGGACCTCGGCTGTGGGAGCGGTGCGAAGGCGGTGCACTGGGCCCGACACGGTGCGGCCGAGGTTGTCGGCGTGGACATCACCGGTCAGTTCGTCCCCGATCCGCCGGACAACGTTCGACTGATCAGCGGGGACCTGTCTGACCCCGACGCCATCGACGAAATACGCGGTCGCGTCTACGACCGAATCCTCTTCCTCCAGTCCCTCAGCTACGCCAAGGACCAGGTGCACACGCTGCGCAGCGCTCGCGGTCTGTTGGCGCCGCAAGGCCGGATCATCGTTCAGCGATCCCACCCCGTTCGATTCGCTGTCGAACGGGCCGAAGTCAACGGCACCAGCCTCGGCGAGGAGTACTACTCGACCGACCCGTACCAGTACGCCTCCCGCTGGAACGCGAACGTGACTCTCACCCGCAAGACCCAGACGATCGCTGACATGCTCAACGCCTTCGCCGCCGCAGGGCTTCATGTCGAACGAGCCATCGAGCCGCAGTTGACCCCGGAGAACCAGAACCGCTATCCCCACAAGCAGGAGTGGCTCAATAGGCACCTCGGCGTGGTTCTCTTCGTCCTGCGAGCGATCTGACGGGTCAACTTCGAGGCCGCGCCGACCAACACAAGCGCCCCGGCAACGGCACGTTGCGCATATTACGATTGGGTCGTATATCAGTCCCATCCGGTAATGGCGCGGACCGGGTACGGCTGCGCCGTGGCGCTAAGGCGTTCTGGGCGCAATATGGAGGTCGGCAGGCTGGCCGGGTGATGATGGCACCGGAGCAAGCACGGGTGCATTGATCTCAGCGGGTCAGGCTCGTCCCCTGGAGGTACTCTGCTTATGCTTGGCCCAGTGTCGGAGAGAGGACGTTTTGTCCGGCCGCATAGCGTGGTCGAGATGGGCGATGACGTCTCCGAGTTGTGTGCAGGTGCGTTCGAGTTCCTCGCGTGAACGCTCGCGTTCACTGATGGCGACGGACAACAGGAGCCCGGTCAGGGCGATCGAGCCGTTGAGCATCTGAAGTATCGCCATCGTGCAGAGCAGATCGTGGCCGGCGAACGTGCCGTACCCATGAACCGCGGCGTGGATGGCCACTGCAGAGACCAGCAGCGCGACGGGTGCCGCGCCCGGCAGCTGGAATCGCCAGGCGGCGAGGACCAGCACCGGGAACGCCAGGAACGACACCCCCAACACCTTTTCGCCGACCAGCATGATGCCGAGCGTCCCAACTATCAGGAGTGCTACCTCCGTGAATCGTTCGGAGTCGATGTAGCGATATCGGCGCCACGGAAGCTTGCTCAGAGTCAGCAGCAGTGGCGTGACGATGAGGACGCCCATCGCGTCGCCGGTCCACCAGGTCAGCCAGGAGGGAAGGAGGTAGCCGAGGGGCACCACCCCGGTGATCAGCAGCACCGCTACCCCGACCGTCGAACTGATGAGCATCGCTCCGAGGGCGGCGATGAAGACAAGCGCGAGGGCATCCTTCAAGCGATCCAACTCGACCCGGAAACCTATCCTGCGTAGTGCCCAGTACGCAGTCAGGCAGGCAAGGGTCATGCCCACCGCGGTGGGGACGGCGTTGATCGCCGGGCCGGTCATCACGTTGCTGACCGCCGAGCCCAACAGGATTCCGGCCCACATCTCGGGCCCCAGAAGAAGGAGCGCCGCCACGGCGATCCCGGTAGGTGGCCAGAACGGGCTGATGGATCCGCGATCCAGCCCGATCACCAGGCCAATCCGCGCAGACCCATACAAGGCGGCCGCCAACCCCAGGTTCAGAAGAACCACCATCAGCGGCCGTCGGAGCAGTCCCTCGTATCGCTCCACCAGCCACACGCTAAGCCGGTCCCCCGAAAGTCCAAAACGCCCGGGGACCTTCAGGCCCGTAGTTGGCACGCTGAGGCGCGGAACTTGCCGACGAGCGGGCACGTCGTTCTGCCCGCCCGGCGAGAAAATCCATTGCGAGGGGCCGGCACCGCATGTCTGATTGACCGGCCGCCAGTCACGGGAGAGAACAGGACGCCCATGTCGTTGCCCACCCCCACGCTGCTCACCGCTCGTCTTCGGCTGCGTCCCTTCGCCGAGACGGACGCGGACGACCTCTTCGCGCTGCACAGCAGCGCGTACGTGCTGCGTTACTGGGACTCGCCGCCGTGGACCGACCGTGCGCGCGCCGAGCGGTTCATCGCGGCCTGCCGGCAGACGGCAGCGGAGGGTACCGGGGCGCGGCTGGCCGTCGATCGTGTCTCCGACGGGGCGTTCATCGGCTGGTGCAGCCTGAACCGGTGGAATCCGGACTACCGCAGCGCGGCGCTGGGCTACTGCTACAGCGATGCGGCGTGGGGCCAGGGCTACGCGACCGAGGCCGCGCGCGGCTTGTTGCGGTGGGCCTTCGACACGCTGGACCTGAATCGCGTCCAGGCTGAGGCGGACACGCGCAACGTGGCGTCTGCTCGCGTGCTGGAGAAGCTCGGGTTCGTGCGTGAAGGGACGTTGCGGGAAGACTGCATCGTGGACGGCGAGGTTTCCGACTCGTGGGTCTACGGGCTGATCCGGCGAGAGTGGCGGCCATCGACCGAGCCGGACACCCTGCTTGCGGGCTGACGCGAACCCTGTTTGCGGCTCGATGAGCACCAACTCGGATATCCGTTGGCGGGAGCCGTCGACGGCGGGATAGGACAGGGGTCCATGGGAACTGCAGAGCGTGCCGGATCCGCCAAGATCCGTGCGGCAGTGGTCAACCACAACACCTCGCCATGGACCGAGCTGGCCGTGCGCTCCCTCTTCGCGCAGGATCCCGACCTCGACATCACCCTGACGATCTACGACAACGCCTCCACCGATGACCAGACCAGCCTTCGCCGTGCGGCTGGCAAGTTCGGCGTGCCGATCGTGGCATCCGGCTTCACCACCGAGACGCTGAACAACTCTCATGGCGAGATTCTCCGCCGGTTCGTCCTGGATCCGGCCAACGCCGACTGCACCTACTTCCTGTTCCTCGACACCGACGTCTGCCTCACCCAGCCCGGAACGATCCAACGGCTCATCGAGACCCTGCTCACCCACGAGGACGCGTTCGGAACGGCGCCGCGCATGTCCTGGGACGGCGAGACGGAAACACCGGAGGAGCGGGAGCGAGCGGAACGCTCGGGGCTCTACGAGACCCGGCTGCACCCGTGCTGTGCGCTGGTGCGCAACACCCCGCTGTTCCGTCGTGTCGTCGAGGAGGTCGGCCTCTCCTGCGCGAGCTACCTATGGGCTGAGAGCAGCCAGTACCTCGACACCTTCGAACTGATGACTCGGGTCATGCGCACCCACGGCCTTCGCCACGTGATCGCCGACACGCTTGTGATGCATGCTTTCGGAGTCTCGTATCCGAACGCTTGGGAGAACACGCTTCCCGCCAAAGTGGCGCGACGCGATGAATGGCTGGCCCGCCTCGACTCACGATGAGGAGTCCGGCTGGGCGGTCAGCCTGAAGGACCGGCGGGCTTTGGCCGGTGCCTGACTCGGGTCGCGGAGACCGGGCCCGCAAGCCCCTGCGGCTCGGACCTGGCGGTTCGGTGACTACCTCAAGTTGGGGCAAGATGGCTTCGATGGACGCTTCGGCAACCGGGTATCCGCTTCCGCCCAGTGAGGTGACGGGCCGGCTGGGGGTTCAGGTCGAGGGGTACCTGGGTGGGAGGGCGAACACCCAGTGGCTGGTCACCGCCGCCGGATCGCCCCTCGTTCTCCGCCGCTACCCCGCGGAGCCCCTCGGCGACGTGGGCTATGAGTTGAGCGTTCTGCGGCGTCTGAACGCCATGGGCTGGCCAGTCCCCGTACCGGTCGACGATCCGATCGATGTCGATGGGCATACCTGGTGCTTGTTCAGTCGGTTGTCAGGGGCGTCGCGGACCGTTGCTGATCCCAAGGCCGAGCAGCGTGCGCGCGGACGCCTCCTGGCAGAGCTGCATGCGGATACGGAGACCCTCGGTGATCTGGGGCAGCGGCCAGGATGGCACCGTGCCGAGGCGGTGGTGGCCGATTCGGAGCTGTACCGGGGATTGGCGGCCTATCAACGTCTGTTTCCATGGCAGGCCCGCCTCCTCCGGTGGCATGCCGAGCGTGCACACGAACGGTTCGACGCATTGGATCTTGGCAACCGCTGTCTCATCGTGCTGCACAGCGACTTCAATGCGAGAAACCTGCTCTTCCAGAACGGGAAGCTGACGGGCATCGTGGACTTCGAAAGTACGCATCTCAACCACCGCGCTTCGGAGTTCGCGCTGGCGTGGCAGGGAAGGTACGACGAAGTTCTGCACGGCTACGAAGAAGTGCGGCCGCTCGACGAGGTCGATCGGGCCCTCCTGGCTCCCACGCTGTGGTCGTGGGTCCTGCTCGGCGTTGCGGAGAACATCCGACGCATGACGTCAGACTCGATCGAGCCTCACGGTTTCGACTGGCAGGTAGGCAGGCTCCTGCGCCGATCGCCGCTCATGGGCAGTGAGGCGGCGCCGTACCCCGGCAACTGAGGTGCATTGCATGACAGGCGGCACCCAGCTGGGAAGGTTGAGGCGAGCTGACGTCGCCTGAATCGGGCCCGGTCAGGCGGGTTCGAAAACCAACGGCTTGCTCAGCCCGGCTTTGTGGGACCTCGCATACGCAGCCTGGCGGTTCGTACCGCTCTACAGCGACTCAACATGGCGCGGCCGGCAGAGAAGGCGTCGAGGGTTCGAGTGATCTGAAGTGGGCGGACTGTCGCTGCTGCGACCTCCGGCCGGTACGATACGGACGACTGCACCGAAGACTATCCACGAGGTATCGAATTCATGAGCCGACCGGCAAACGATTTTGAATTCCTGGCCAATTGTCTCATCGATGCAGAATTTAGCGAGCTTCCTGGCTACCAACGCAACAAGGTGCGGGATTCCTATCGGTTGTCGGATCGACGACGGCTTTTGATCTCGACTGACCGTCAATCTGCTTTCGACCGCATCTTGGCCGCCGTACCTTACAAGGGTCAGGTGCTGACCCAGACAGCGCGCTACTGGTTCGACGAAACCGCAGGTGTCTGTCCAAACCATGTGATCTCCTACCCAGACCCGAACGTGGTCATCGTCAAAGATCTCGACATGCTCCCGATCGAACTCGTCGTCCGGTCATACCTCACCGGTTCGACCAACACCAGCCTTTGGCCCATGTATGACCGAGGCGAGAGGGTGCTGTACGGCCACGAGTTTCCCGATGGCATGAAGAAGAACCAGAAGCTGGCCCGACCGATCATCACACCGACGACGAAGCCGGTCCACGGTGGGCACGACACGCCGATCATCGAGTCGGAGATCCTCCGGACCCGGCTGGTGACGGCCGTGCAATGGCACGAGCTGGTGGAGAGAAGCCTGGCTTTGTTCGCCCGTGGACAGGAACTGGCGGCCGAGAAGGGTCTCATCCTGGTGGACACCAAGTATGAGTTCGGCCTTGATGAAGACGGGATGATCGTTGTCGCCGATGAGATCCACACTCCGGACTCCAGCCGATTCTGGATCGCCGACACCTATCAGGACAGGTTTGATGTCGGCGAGGAGCCGGACAGTCTGGACAAGGAATTCCTGCGGTTGTGGATCGCGAGCCAGTGCGACCCCTACCAGGACCCGGTCCCGGACATCCCCACCGAGACGTTGATCGAGTTCAGCAACAAGTATGTCGCCTTGTTCGAGCGCCTGACCGGCCTGGAGTTCGAGAAGCCGCACCCAACGGTCTCCGTGCGCGCTCGTATCCACGACGCGCTGGCCAAGGAGTTGCCTGAGTACTTCTAAACGAAAACGGCTGTCGTCCAAGTCGAGCGGTCTCGGCGGGATGCGGCCCATTATGGTGGCTGACGACGAAGGCCCAGGCGTCCCGATCATGGGGTTGGTCTGGGCCTTTATGCGACGATGAGCTCGCCGGTCGGCTCCGTGCGGACGTGGCGGCGGCCAAAGGGGCGGGATATGGCCGCTTCGAGTTCAACCTCTTCGTAGTGGAGTCGTTCTACGCCGAGGGCCATGTGGCCGAGACTGTCGGGTCGACCCAGGCGCATCATCGTCCCACCCGCTCCGTCTTGACCTTGTGATCCGTAGATGCAGCTCGATCGGGACTTGCTCGTCCGCGCTCCGAATGTCGTCGACCAGGTGCTCATCGTCGCCGGACGTTGCAGGTCGTTGGAGTCAGGGTGGGGTCAATACTGGCTGGTCTAGTGAACCGATGTGCTGCGAGACTTGGTACGTGTGCGACCAATCAACACCGTTCGTCGGCGAGCCGGCTACCGATCCGGCGTTGCTGAGGATCCTGGCGGCCGCTGGTCTGCCGGCAACCGGGCGCTTTATTCGAAAGGCCGGCTGGGTTAGCCGCGTGTGGATCGGCGACGAACACGTCGTACGACTGAACAACGACGAACGGTTCCGCGACGCGTATCGCCACGAGGCTGCCGTCGTCAACCTGCTCGCCGGCAGCGAGGTCCCACACGCCCGGCACCTCGCCCACGGCGACGGCCCGGACGGGCCGTGGTACGTCTCCGAACGCGTGCCCGGCCGAACCATGCACGAGGCGTGGCCGGCGGCGGACTCGCACACTCGCCAAGCGATCATCGAAAGCTTCGGCGCTGCATTGCGCGCCCTACACCGGGTTCCTGTCCCGGCGGGCCTGCTGCCGCCCTGACTGGCCGACGCGCTCGCCGGCAAGCCGCCGGCTGCGTTCCACCCACCCGTCGTGAGTGCGGCGCTCCAGCAGGTCGAGGATGCCCGGCGACTGCCCGGTCATGACTCGCGCCTACTCGCGGACGTCGCCGATTGGATCCAGGAGCGGCTGGCGTTGTTCGCCGCCGACGAACCCGTCCTCGTCCACGGTGATTTACATGGATCCAACGTGATCGTCGACCAAGGACGCGTCACAGCTGTTATCGATTTCGCGGAGGCGTTGGCTCAGCCTGCGGATGTCGAGCTCGACACCATCCTGCGCTGGTGCGCGAAGGCGCGAGAGTTCCCACCCGTACCCGACGGACGAGGGCTCGACGAGACCACACTCACACAGGTCCCCGGATGGCTGCACGGCGCGTATCCGGAGCTGTTCGAGCGCGAGCATCTGCGCGAGCGGTTGAACTTCTATGACATGCAGGGTGAGCTCGCGCTGTACGCACACCACCCCCAGCCTGACGAACGCGAAGGGGCGCAGGACCGCATGGCTCGCCTGCTTTCCGGCCATAACCATCTAGATGGACTCGTCTGGTAGGTCGTCTTCGCGCCTACACGGGATCGTTTCTCTGCCCCCGAATCTTGGACGCGTGAGCTGGCTCAAGTCCGTCACGGCCGCCACCCGCCGCTACGCACTTCCGACGGGCCAAGATCGGATCCTCCAGGGCACTCCAGGCCCGTGTCGTGCCAGATGCGTGCCAGATCACGGGAATGATCATGGTCTGCGGCGGTCAACGGCGGTCACAACCGCCAAGGCCGCACGGCGGGCTGATCCTCCGCTCAGTTGAGCGTGCGACCCGGCGCGCGACGCCCTGGCCGTGCCATCCACGTGCCACGACGGTTGTCGGTGGTGCCTGGCAGGTTGTCGGCATGCAAACACACCGACATGTGCCGATAGCCGATCGTCCCTCGCCTGAGGGCTACGGCATCCCCGACAGTGATGAAGGCCTGCTCCCCTGGGAATACGTCACCCAGCGCATGGACACTGCGGCAAACTACTGGATCGCCACAACCGACCGGGCGGGGCGGCCGCATGCCAGGCCGGTGTGGGGGGCGTGGGTAGACCAGAGACTGTACTTCGGTGGTGGTGAGACCCTCTGGGCGCGGAGTCTTCGGGTCAACCCGCATGCCTCAGTGCATCTCGACAGCAGTGAGCAGGCCATCATTCTCGAGGGTCCGGTTTCGCGGCTTGAGGAGGACGGTGACCCCGAGTTGCTGGAGCGGATCAAGGACGTGTACGAAGCGAAGTACGACATGCGCCACCCCGCGCCGTTCTGGGTGCTGGAGCCATCGGTCGTCTATGGCTGGACCGAGTTCCCTAGGACAGTGACTCGCTGGCGGTTGAGGTCGTAGGAGACTGCGCTCCACTCCCGTCAGTCGGACAGCATGTCCGCACCTGGGGTTGTGTGTAGGGCGATCACGGTGAAGGAGCGTCGGGCTTTGGCTTGTCCCTGGCTCGACGCACGGCACCATCCAGTCGCGGCGGCGACACGGGTCAGTGCGCGTGACTGATGGCCCGGATGGGGAACGACCCGATAAGTGCGGCGCTGATCTATCAGCACGCGACGAGCGAGGCTGACCGGACTGTTGCTCGGGCTCTTGGCGTCTAGGTCGCGGAGGTGGAGAGGCGGACCAGGCCCGGCGATGGCCCGTACGATGACGGCTCGGTTGATGATGTCGAGCACGCGAGCTGATGGCGGCCAGACGAAGGCCCGGGCTTCCCGATCATGGGGTTGGCCTGGGCCTTTGTGGTGGAGCGGGTGACGGGAATCGAACCCGCACTGTCAGCTTGGGAAGCTGATGTTCTGCCATTGAACTACACCCGCAGCGCGCCGCCGGTGAGGCGGCGCCCGCCGCCACGAAGGCGACGATCGCTCAGAATACTACCCATCCCCGGCGCGCCGCCGACGGCATGTCCTCCTGCCGACTCGGGTTCGGTAAGTTGCCTGCGTGCTGCTCTCCGACCGCGACATCCGCATCGAGCTCGACAAGGGCCGGGTGGTCCTCGACCCGTTCGAGCCCGGGTTCGTCCAGCCGTCCAGTGTGGACGTACGCATGGACCGCTACTTCCGGGTGTTCGAGAACCACCGCTACCCCCACATCGACCCGGCCGAGGAGCAGCCCGACCTGACCCGCCTGGTCGAGTGTGAGAAGGGCGAGTCGTTCATCCTGCACCCGGGCGAGTTCGTCCTGGCCTCGACGTACGAAGTGATCACGCTGCCCGACGACATCGCCGCCCGGCTGGAGGGCAAGTCCAGCCTCGGCCGGCTGGGCCTGCTCACCCACTCCACGGCGGGCTGGATCGACCCCGGTTTCTCCGGTCACGTGACCCTCGAGCTGTCCAACGTCGCCACGTTGCCGATCAAGTTGTGGCCGGGGATGAAGATCGGCCAGCTGTGCTTCTTCCGGCTCACCTCGCCGGCAGAGCATCCCTACGGCTCCGAGCGCTACGGCTCCCGCTACCAGGACCAGCGCGGCCCGACTCCTTCCAGGTCGTACCGGAATTTCCACCGCGCCGACATCTGAGCCTGGCGGACGGCCCGCCAGCTAGGGCTTGAGTCCCCTACTCCGGCGGTCCTCGCGGACACATTCTGCGAGAAAGGGACCGTCCGCCGTCCTGCGGCCGGGTGCGCCCCGGGCTGCCGACGCGCGGGCCGGGAGCGCTCGGGTCCGGGGCCGTCCAAGCCGGAGGTTGCGATGCCGGGCGCCACTCGCGCGAAGACCATGCGCCCCACCACGGCGCAGCTGGCAACGGCACTCGACCGGATGCTGCCGGCGGCCCGCATGGTCGAGATCGACACGGTGGACCTCGCGCTGTCCCCCGAGGACGCCTGGGAAGTGATCCGGCGCGGCGACCTCTTCACCCACTCTCGGCTGGGCCGCACCCTCGCCACGCTGCGCAAGGTCCCGGAACGCCTGGGGACACCCATGCGGGAACCGGGCGTCCAGGTGCTCGCGGAGGACAGTCCGCACGAGATGGTCGTCGGCGCGGTCGGCAAGGTGTGGCGGGCGCGGGTCGCGCTGGTGGAGGTGCCCTCAGCGAAGGCGTTCATGGAGTTCGACCGGCCGGGGTTCGTCAAGGCGGCCTGGGCGTTGCGGCTGGTGCCGCTGGGTGAGGGCGCGACCCGGGTGACGTTGGAGGTACGGGCGGACGCGACCGACGCGGCAACCTGGCGGCGGTTCCGGCGCCACCTGCGGGTCTTCGGCCCCGGGTCACGGCTGCTGCGCCGGCGGATGATGGCGGGTCTCGGCCGGGCGCACGGGCCGAAGGAGGAAGCCCGTACGGACGGGATGGTCCCCGGCGAGCTGCGTGCCGACGAGCTGCGCGACGAGGCGGCGCGTTCGGACGAGAGCCGTACGGCAGAAGGCCGTACGCCGGGCGAACTCGCGGAGGCCGGCCGCAGTCGGCGCGGAGTGGCCGCCGTCATGGGCGCGGGGAGCGCGGCGGCGGGCGCAGCGGGCTCGGTAGGCACGGCCGCGGGCGGGCTCGCCCGCCGGCTGACCAGGCAACGGCAGCGACCCGCGAAACCCCGACGGACCCCTGCCGCCGCACGCGCCCTGCCCGGCGACGAACTCATCCCAGACGCCGACGGCCAGCTCACCCAGGAGGTGACCATCCACGCCCGGCCGACGACGATCTGGCCCTGGCTGGTGCAGATGGGCACCGGCCGGGCCGGCTTCTACAGCTTCGACCTCCTCGACAACGCCGGCCGGCGCAGCGCCCGCGAGCTGCACCCGGAGTTCCAGGACCTGCGGGTCGGCGACGTGATCCCGGCGACGCCGGAGGGCGGGGCGGGACTCGACGTGCTCGTCCTGCATCCGGCCCGGGTCCTCGTCCTCGGCGGGCTCGTCGACCGGCTGAGCAACACGCAGCTGCCGTTCGCCGCCACCAGGCCGGAGCGGTTCTGGCAGGCGACCTGGGCGTTCGTCCTCGAACCCGTCGACGACGACACCACCCGGCTGACCGCGCGGCTGCGGATGGCGTGCGGAGCACGCGGGCGGCTGCACACCCGCTGGATCAGCCCGCTGCACCACGTGGCCCAGAACCACCAGCTCCGCCGGATCGCCGCCCGCGCGGAGGGCCGTCTTCCTCGCGACGACTGGCGCGACGTCACTGCCGGGCTGGGCGCGGCCGCCAGGATGGCGGCCGGTGTGGCGACGCCGTTCCTGCGCGGGCGGCGGCGTAACTGGGGCCTCGCCGACGACGACCCGGCAGCCGTACGCGACCGGACCTATCCCGGCGACCACCTGATCCCCGAGCCGCGCTGGGGCTTCACCCACGCGATCGAGATCAACGCGCCGGTGGAACGCGTGTGGCCGTGGGTCCAGCAGGTCGGCGCCGACCGGGCCGGCTTCTACAGCTACCAGTGGCTGGAGAACCTCGTCGGCTGCGGGATCCGCAACGCCGAGACGCTGCACCCGGAATGGACCGCGGAGGAGGGCGGCGAACTTCTCGTGCATCCCAAGGTGGCGCCGCTGCGGCTGGTGACGCTCTCGCCGGGCCGGTCGTTCGTGGCGTACGTGGACGACGAGACGGCACGCGAGGAGGGCCGGCCGTGGGCGCGGGCCACCTGGCTTTTCGCCGTCGAACCGCTGAACGCGCGCCGGACGAGGTTCATCAGCAGGTTCCGCGCGGACTCCTCCGAGGACCTGGTCACCCGGCTGACGTTCGGGCCGAGCCTGCTGGAGCCGATCAGCGTCGTGATGGACCGGGCGATGCTGCAGGGTGTGAAGCAGCGGGCCGAGCGGCAGCCCGGACCGCTGGTGCCCCGGCCCCGCCCCGGCGACGGCTGACGGTTCCTACCGCTCACGCTTCGTACTGAGTTCGTCCTGGATTCGTACGAGGTTCGTGCCGGCTTCGTACTGATCACGGTTCGTGCAGCCGGCATCTCGTACTGCCCGATCATGGCCGTGGTCGCAGCCCCGAGGTGGCGGCCCCGGGCGATCTGGGCCACAGTGGCACCGTGTTGCAGCCCGAAACTGACACCGTGTCCACGCCGCTGGTCGGCCGCGCCGCGCCGCCCCACCTGCAGGTGATGTCGTTCAACCTGCGCAACGCCGTGGGCGACGGATCCGACCCGTGGTCCGAACGCCAGGCCGCCAGCCGTGCCCTCCTCCGGGCCGAGCTCCCGACGGTGATCGGCACCCAGGAAGGCCTCTACCAGCAGCTACGCGAGGTGGCCGAGGGGTTGCCCGACGAGTACGAATGGATCGGCACCGGGCGGGAGGGCGGCAGCCGCGGCGAGTTCATGGCCGTGTTCTTCGACGCCTCCCGGCTCGAACCCCGCGAGTTCGACCACTTCTGGCTCTCCGACCAGCCCAACCTCGTGGGTTCGTCGTCCTGGGGCAACGATGTGGTCCGGATGGCGACCTGGGTGCGCTTCCGCGACCGGTCCACGGGCGTGACGTTCGTGGTCCTCAACACCCACCTCGACCATGCCGTGGACGAGGCCCAGCGCCGCGGCGCCGAACTCGTCGCCGAGCGGCTGGGCGAGTTCGACCCCGACCTGCCGGTGCTGGTGACCGGCGACTTCAACGTGGCGGCGGAGACGTCCGCGCCGTACGAAAGCCTGGTCGGAAAGGCCGGCCTGGTGGACACCTGGACCGTCGCGGACGAGCGGCTGTCACCGGCGTACGCGACGTTCCACGGCTACCGGCCGCCGGAGGTGGGCGGCGACCGCATCGACTGGATCCTCGCCCGCCCTGGCGTGCGGGTTCCGGTCGCGGCGATCAACACCTACACCCTCGGCGGCCGGTGGGCCTCCGACCACTGGCCGGTCCAGGCCCTGGTCGAGCTCCCGCGCGACTGAGGCGGTTGCCTCCCGGGCCGGCCCTGATCTGGTGGCTAGCCCGACGGGCGGGCCAGTCGTTGCGCGGGCAACGTCATCCGGCGCTGCGTGCGGTAGATGGCGGCGGGCTCCAACCGGTCGGCGAGGCCGCGTAGGAGCCGGGCGAACCAGGGGCGCAACGTGGGTCTGCCCGCGGTGCGCATCGGCGTGGCGTGGTGCCTGTCGGCGAGGGCGCGGAGTTCGGCCTGGCGCTGCTGGGCGATTTCGTACGCCGGGAAGGTGCTCATGGTGGGTTGCTCCGTTTCGGGGGTGACGAGGGCGCTGTCGGACGGGGTGTCCGCGGCGCTGGTCAGGAGATGGGTAGCGCGGGGCGAGCCGTGCCCGGGTGGATGCGGTCGGCCAGCCGGTGCAGCAGGCCGGCCACTTCGCGCCGCGCCGGGCCGGGGGTGGGACCCCCGGCCGTGCGGAGGCGAGCCGCGAGCTGGTCCGTACGGCGCTCGGCGAGGACGGCTTCGGTGCGCTGCCTGGCGGCGGCGTGGAGGTAGTGGTCGTTCATGGTGCGCCTCTCGCGGCGGGTTCGATGGTCGGGAAGGGATCGATCAGGAAGGGAAGAAGGGGGCCGGGTTCAGCGGGCGCGGACGATCGAGACGTCGCCGCTGAGAGTGCGGGCACGCAGCTCGACCGACTCGTCACCCTCGCCGGGCTCGCCGGCGTCGTGGAGATCGGAGTGCACGTCACCGGACAGCGAGGACACGTCCAGCCAGGCGGCCACTCCGGCGACGATGCCGACGGTGACGTCTCCGGACGCGGTTTCCACCGAGACCTGGCCGCGGCGGACGCTGGGCAGTGAGACGTCACCGGACGCGGACCGAGCCTCGACCGAGCCGCCCGCGACGGCGACCGACGTGTCACCGGATGCGGTCTGCACGCGTACGTTTCCACCGACCGGGCCCAGGTCGAAGTCGCCGGAGGCGCTGGCCACCTGAAGGTCACCACCGACCTCGCCGAGAGTGACGTCGCCGGACGCGCTCTGCACCTTCGCTGCTCCGTCCACCCGCCGGCAGGTGACGTCGCCGCTCGCGGTCTGGACCTCCAGCTCGCCGACCTCCTCGAGTTCGACGTCGCCGGAGGCGGTGTTGAGGTTGACGTCCCCCAGCCGGCCGACGGCCCGCAGGTCCGCGGACGCCTTGGTCCCCCGTACGTTCGAGCCGGTCGGCACGGCGACTCGTACGTAGATGGCGCCGGAGCGGCCGAGCCGGCCGAACTCCTTGCCGTCGGGTGACTCGATCACGACCGCACCGTCCCGCTGCTCCACGAGAGTCTGCTCTGCAGCCTCGGCGTCGGCGGGCTTGTTCGAGTTGTACGGGCGGACCTCGACCTCGGTGTCGGCCCGGTCGGAGGCCTCGATGAGGACCTCACCGGACTGGACGCGCAGCCGCAGGGTCACGGGTTCAGGGGTGGCGAAAGTAGGCATGCTGGCTCCTCGGGGTGAGCTGGTGAGTGAAGGAGATGTGCTGTGCGCCCGGAGTCTCGGGCGCTGCGCGGCTCCGGGGCTGGGGGTCGGGCGGCCCCGAGCCGCGTTGGTCCGCCGGGCGGGCTAGCGCACCCAGCCGGTGACGCGCTTGCCCACGCGCGGGCCGGACCGGCCGCGCGAGCCACGCGGCCCTCCGCTCGGAGAGCTGTCGGAGAGGGCCGAGCTCACCGCACGGACCAGCCAGGTGTTGACCGAGACGCCCTCGCGGGCGGCGGCCTCCTCGGCCCGGACCTTCAGCGACTCGGGCAGTCGCAGGGTGACCCGGGAGGTGCCCTGCTCGGTGTCACCCGGCGGGGGCGGCGGGGGAGGCGACGGCGGTCCCGCCGGCTCCTCCTCCGGAAGGTGTGCACTCGGCGGCGGGGTGACGACGAACTCCGGCTCGCGGCCGCGCAGGCGCACCTCGACCGAGCCCGGTGCGAGCTCGCGGGTGACCTCCTCGGCGGCGGTGGAGAGTGCGTCCATCAGAGCAAGCCGTACGGCAGCGTCCAGCGCGGCCGTCAGGCGCTCCGCGGCGATCCGGGCTTCCTGCCCGGCAACCTCCGCCGCGACCGAGAGGTCGCGGCGGATGCTGTCGACGTACGGTGCGAGTTCCATGACGTCATCATGGCGTCATCCACGACGCCATGTCAACCACCAATATCGTCAGGATGACGTCATCTGGCGCTATCGCGACGTCACCCCCGTGTCGTCGGCGTCACCGTCGGCCCGCGAGGCCTGGTGGATGTTCTGGTCGCTGGGCTGGTCGCCGGGCTGGTTGTGGGCGTCGGCACCGCCGGCGGTGTCCGCGGTCCCGGCGGTGTTCGAGGCGCCGGCAGCGCTCTCCTCGCCGTTCGCCGCGCGCGGCGCGAGGGTGCCTCGCCGCACCGACTCCAGCAGCAACTGGGCGACGTCGATCACCTCGACCTCGTCCCTGGCGGCCCCCTCGGACTGCTTCTGGGTCAGCCCGTCGGAGAGCATCGTCTTGCAGAACGGGCAGCCGGTGGCGATCTGGTCGGCCCCGGTGGCCACGGCCTCCTCGGTGCGGTTGAGGTTGATCCGGGAGCCGATCCGCTCCTCCATCCACATCCGGGCACCACCGGCACCGCAGCAGAACGACTCCTTGCCGCTGCGGGGCATCTCGCGTACCTCGACCCCCGGCAGCGCACCGAGCAGCTCCCGCGGCGGCTCGTAGACCTGGTTGTGCCGACCGAGGTAACACGGGTCGTGGTAGGTGATCGGCCGCCCGGCCGAGCCGTTGCCCGTGCCGTTTCCGCCGGCGTCCGCCGCGACCGGCGTCAGCTTCTTCTCCCGGACCAGCCGGTTGAGCAGCTGGGTGTGGTGCACCACCTCCAGCTCCAGGCCGAGCTGGCGGTATTCGTTCTTGATGGTGTTGAAGCAGTGCGCGCAGGTGACCACCGCCTTGGTGGCGCCGGCCTCCTTCAGCGTCTCGACGTTTTGCTGGGCGAGCATCTGGTAGACGAACTCGTTGCCCGCGCGCCGGGCCGGGTCACCGCTGCAGGTCTCCGCCTCGCCGAGTACGGCGAACGAGACGCCGGCGATGTGCAGAAGTTCGGCGACGGCACGGGTGGTCCGCTTCGCGCGGTCGTCGTAGGCGCCGGCGCACCCGACCCAGAAGAGGTACTCCACCTCGCCCAGGCTCTCCACGTCGCCGCCGATCACCGGCACCTCGAACGGCAGGTCCTTCGCCCAGTCCAACCGGGCGGAGGGGTTCATGTTCCACGGGTTTCCCTTGTTTTCAAGGCCCCGGAACAACTGGTTGAGCTCGCTCGGGAACTCCGACTCCACCAGCACCTGGTTGCGGCGCATGTCCATCACGTGGTCGACGTGCTCGATGTCAACCGGGCATTGCTCCACGCAGGCACCGCAGGTGGTGCAGCCCCACAGCACGTCGGGGTCGATCAGCGCGGTGGCCGAACCGTCGCCGGCCACGCCGTAACCGGTGATCCCGTGGCCGGAGGCGCCGTGACCGATGGCGGCGCCGCCGGTCGAGCCGTCGGAGGTCGTGGTCGTCGGGCCGACCAGGGGCCGCTCACCCTCGGCGCGTACGGCGTCGGGCAGGGACGCGCGTGCCTCCTCGTCCGCCTGGAGGTAGGGCGCCTTCGCGTACCCGTGGTCGCGCAGCGTCGTCACCAGCAGCTTGGGCGACAGCGGCTTGCCGGTGTTCCAGGCCGGGCACTGCGACTGGCACCGACCGCACTCGGTGCAGGTGGTGAAGTCGAGCAGCCCCTTCCAGGTGAACTCCTCGACCGCGCCGACGCCGAAGATGTCGTCCTCGCCCGGGTCCTCGAAGTCGATCGGCTCACCGCGCGAACGCATCGGCGGCAGCGGCCCGAGTGCGGTGCCGCCGTCGGCCTCCCGCTTGAACCAGACGTTGAAGAACGCGGTGAAGCGGTGCCAGGCCACCCCCATGGTGGCGTTCAGTGCGATCACCAGGAACCACGCCATCGACACCACGATCTTGGCCGTGGCCACCGCCAGGATCGCGGTGCCGAGGGCGGCCGCGCTCATGCCGGTGAAGCCCGCGACCAGCGGGGCACTGATCGGGTAGTGGATGCTCCACCCGCGCTGGCCGGCCAGTGCGCCCTCCAGGCCGCGCAGCGCCAGGATGCACGCCGCGATCGCGACGATCGTCCACTCGACGTAGTAGGCCTGCCAGAACGTCGACCCGGCGAACCTGCTGCCCCGCCCGAGCCGCCGCGGGTGCCTGAGCTGACGAATCACCATCAACGTGAGGATCGCCACGAGGGTGAGGAACGCGATCACTTCGGACGCCGCTTCGTAGGGCCACCAGTGCCCGATCACCGGCAGCGCCCACTCCGGCCCCGCGTAGATCTGGCCGTACGCGGTGACCAGGGTGAAGAAGAGCGCGCCGAAGCCGACGAACACGAACCAGTGCGCCACTCCGACCAGGCGCCACTTCGCCAGCCTGGAGTGGCCGATCGTCTCCCGCAGCAGGGTCAGCCAGCGCTGACCGGGCCGGTCGGTGCGGCCGGCAGCCGGCTGGCCGAGCCGGATCACCCCGACCATCGCGGCCGCGGTGCGCGCGACCAGCGCGACCGCTACCAGGGTGATCACGGTGGAGATGACGATCGCTGCGACACGCATGCGCGGCGCCCTTCTCGGAAGCGGCTTCTCGGAACGGCTGTGGTGGTTCGAGGGTAGGAGGTCGGACCGACACCGCGGGTCGCCGGGCCGTTTCGCCCGGCGGATCCGCGCGACTGGGTCACCGGGGTGGCCGGCGCCGGACCGGCCGGGGTAGTTTCATTGGCTGGTCGCAACCGAGGGTGAGCATTTCCGAGTTCTGCCACTGTCGGTGCACGCGGCTAGGGTGGGGTGGATTTTCGGCGCGCGGTCGTGACAGGCCGGAGTCACTACGACACCAGGCGGCCAGGCGTGCTCGTCGACCGAGGAGGGCCGACGTGATCGAGTTCGAATCCGTGACCAAGCGTTACCCCGATGGAACCGTAGCGGTCGACCAGGTGGACCTCCGGGCTCCGTCCGGGGAGATCACGGTGCTCGTCGGACCCTCCGGATGCGGGAAGACGACGTCCCTGCGGATGATCAACCGCATGGTGGAGCCGACATCGGGCCGCATCCTGATCGACGGCGAGGACACCGGCACGACAAATCCCGCGCAGCTTCGCCGCGGCATCGGTTACGTCATCCAGCACGCCGGCCTGTTCCCCCACCGCACGGTGGTCGACAACGTCGCGACCGTCCCGCTGCTGCTGGGGTGGAGCAGAAAGAAGGCGCGCGCGCACGCTGCGGAGTTGATCGAACGCGTCGGCCTGGACGCACATCTGGGTGACCGTTATCCCGCGCAGCTGTCCGGCGGGCAGCAGCAGCGGGTGGGAGTGGCGCGGGCGCTGGCCGCCGATCCTCCGGTGATGCTGATGGACGAGCCGTTCAGCGCCGTCGACCCAGTCGTACGTGAGAGCCTGCAGGAGGAGTTCCTGCGCCTGCAGGACGAACTCGACAAGACGATCGTGTTCGTCACGCACGACATCGACGAGGCGATCAAGCTGGGAGACCGGGTGGCGGTTTTCCGTACCGGCGGGCGCCTTGCGCAGTTCGCCGAGCCGAAGCGGCTGCTGGAGCACCCGGCGGACGAGTTCGTCGCGGGCTTCGTCGGCAAGGACCGCGGCTACCGCGCCCTGTCGTTCACCCCGGCCGACGGCATCTCGCTGAACGACGAACCCACCGTGCGGCTGGGCGCCCCGATCGCCGACGCCCGCGCGGCCGCCGTCGACGGGTGGGTGCTGGTCGTCGACGACGAGAAGCGTCCGCAAGGCTGGCTTGACGCACAGAACTCCCGCCAGGACGCGGTTGACAGCGACCACCTCAACCGCGCCGGCACGGTGGCGTCCGTGGACGGCTCCCTGCGAGGAGTGCTCGACGCCGCGCTGTCCTCGCCCACCGGACGCGGCGTGGTCGCCGACCCGGCCGGCCGCCTGCTCGGCACCATCACCGCCGGCCCGGTTCTCGCCCGGCTCGACCAGCCGACCGCGGGCCGGAGCGCACCCGGCCAGTCCGCCGAGCCGGAGGTCGCGAACCCGTGATCTCCTGGGTCGGCGACAACGCCGGAACCATCACGTCGTACTTCCTGCAACACGTCTGGCTGGCGACGCTGCCGCTGGTGATCGCCCTGGTGCTGGCGATCCCGCTGGGCTGGGTGGCCAGCCGGTTCGGCTGGCTGCACACGCCGATGATCGGCGTGACCGGACTGCTCTACACGATTCCGTCGCTGGCGCTGTTCGTCGTGCTGCCGCTCATCCTGGGCACGCAGATCCTCGACCCGATCAACGTCGTGGTGGCGTTGACGATCTACTCGCTGGCGCTGCTGGTCCGCACCGTCGCCGACGGGCTGGGCTCGGTTCCAGGTGACGTCGAGCAGGCCGCGACCGCGATGGGCTACACCGGTTTCCGCCGGTTCTTCGCCGTCGACCTGCCGGTGGCGGTGCCGGTCATCGCCGCGGGCATGCGGGTCGCCGCGGTGTCCAACGTCAGCCTGGTCGCGGTATCGGCGCTGCTCGGCGTACCCCAGCTCGGGCTGCTGTTCACCGACGGGCTCAACCGGAACTACTTCCCGCCGCTGGTCGCCGGCATCGTGCTGTGCGTCGTCCTCGCGCTCGCGCTGGATGCGCTCATCCTGGTGCTGACCCGGCTGCTGGCCCCGTGGCAGCGCATCGCGAGGGGGACCCCATGATCTCGTCGGTGATCGGCTGGTTCGCCGACCCGGACCACTGGAGCGGCGGCGACGGCATCCCGGCCCGGCTGCTCGAGCACATGGAGTATTCCCTGGCTGCGCTGCTGATCGCGGCGCTGATCGGCATCCCGCTCGGCCTCTACATCGGCCACACCGGACGCGGCGCGTTCCTCGTCGCGGGCCTCGCCAACTCCCTGCGCGCGCTGCCCTCGCTGGGTCTGCTGGTGGTGATGGCCCTGCTGCTGGGCCCACGGATCCACGGCGACCTGGTCTACGTCATCCCGAGCATCTTCGTCCTGGTCGTGCTGGCCGTCCCACCGATCCTGGCCAGTACGTACTCGGGAGTGCAGGGAGTCGACCCGGCCGCCCGTGACGCGGCGTACGGCATGGGCATGACCGGCATGAGCGTGCTCACCAAGGTCGAGGCGCCGTGCGCGCTGCCGCTCATCCTGTCCGGAGTGCGCAGCGCCATGCTGCAGATCATCGCCACCGCCACCATCGCCGCGATCACCTCACTCGGCGGCCTGGGCCGGTTCATCGTCGACGGCCAGGCGGTTCGCGACTACGCCCAGATGGTCGGCGGCTCGATCCTGGTCGCCGCGCTGGCGATCGTGGTCGAGGCGATCCTGGCCCTGGTGCAGCGGCTGGTGGTCCCGACCGGCCTCACCAGCAGGGCGCAGCGACGGGCGTCGGTCGTCTCGGCCGAGCGCACGGAGATGGAGCCGGACGCCGAGGTGCCTGGCCCGGAGGAACTCGCCGGAGCCCGCTGAGATCTGTACGCCTGACACCCGCGAGCACGTACGGCGCGACCAGGCCGCGCAACCGTCACCCACCAAGGAGATACCCGTCATGAAGTTCGCAAGGATCGCCGCCGCGGCGACGGTCGCGTTGCTCGCCCTCGCCGGGTGCGGGGGCGGCGGCAACCCGATGACCGAGAACACCAAGGCTCCCGCGACCAAGGCGCCGGCCGACACGATCGTGGTCGGCTCCGCCGACTTCCCCGAGAGCACGCTGGTCGGTGAGATCTACGCCGGCGCGCTGCGGGCCAAGGGAGTCAAGGTCACCACGAAGTTCGGCATCGGCGCCCGCGAGATCTACCTCAAGGCGCTCGAGGACGGGTCCATCGACCTGATCCCCGAGTACACCGGAAACCTCCTGCAGGCGTTCGACGCGAAGACGAAGGCATCCACCTCCGAGGACGTCTACGCCGAGCTGAAGAAGGCCACGCCGAGCAAGCTCACCGTGCTCGAACAGGCCGGCGCGGAGGACAAGGACGCCGTGGCGGTGACCAAGGAGACGGCCGCGAAGTACAAGCTGAAGAAGCTCAGCGACCTCAAGCCGGTCGCGGGCAAGCTGGTGCTCGGCGGCCCGCCGGAGTGGAAGACCCGCGAGCGTTCCGGCGTACCGGCGCTGAAGCAGGTCTACGGCCTGCAGTTCAAGGGCGACTACAAGTCGCTCAAGGGCACCCTGATCCCGCAGGCGCTCGCCAACGGCCAGGTCGACGCGGCCAACATGTTCACCACCGACCCGGTGGTGCAGAAGAACGGCTTCGTCCTGCTGGACGACGACAAGAACCTCTTCCCGGCGCAGAACGTCGTGCCGCTGATCAACAAGTCCAAGGCGTCGCCGAAGGTCGAGGAGGCGCTGAACGGCGTCTCGGCCAAGCTCGACACCAAGACGCTGCTCGCGCTGAACACCCAGGTCGTCGTGGACAAGAAGGACGCGTCCGCGGTGGCCAAGGAGTGGCTCGCCAGGAACGGCCTGGTCTGAAGCCTCACCCAGGGTTGAGCCCAGGTTCGTTCGGGGCTCACAGGACTGACAACCGGCGGGACGCCGGCTTCGGGAGACCGGAGCCGGCGCCCCGCCGGTTTCGTCTGCCGCACGCGGGACGTGTCCACATTTCGAGCTGAACGTCCATGATGCGAGACGACGGTTCGGTGTCCGCCACGAATCCGACCTATGGTGTCGGCCATGCGTAGCCCGGCCTGCCAGCTCTGCCTGGCCCTGTTCGCCACCGAGCTCGTCCTCGTCGACGACGAGCTCTGCCGCTGAACTCTCGCTCGCCCTCGGCGAGCGGCGCCGAAGTCCGCAGATTTTCCTCCTCAGCAGAGAGTGCGCCCATGTCCAGCGGCACCACCTCGACCTCCGGGTCCACCGCGTCCCCCGGCTCCACCGGCACCGGCGTTCTGACCAGAACCGCCTCCACGCCGAGGCGCTTCCTGACCTCCGCCACCTCCGCCCCCACCCCGCAGCCCGCACCACTCGGACCCGTCTCGCGGGTGCCGCTGGTGGTCGCCACGCTCGGCACGATCGCGCTGGCCGCCTACGTCTGGGTGTCGTACGGCGCAAAACCCGGCGTCCTGCTCCTGCTCGGCGCCGGGCTCGGCGTCGCGTTGTTCCACTCCAGGTTCGGCTTCACCTCCGCGTGGCGGCAGCTGGTCGCGGTCGGCAACGGCGCGGGCCTGCGGGCGCACGCGTTGCTGCTCGGCACCACGGCCACGCTGTTCGCACTGGTCATCGGCACCGGCACCGGTCTGTTCGGCAGCGTCCCCGCGCCGAGTGCCGGTCCCCTCGGCGTCGGCCTGCTGGTCGGCTCGTTCCTGTTCGGCGTGGGCATGCAGATCGGTGGTGCCTGCGCGTCCGGGACGCTGTTCGCGGTCGGCTCCGGCCAGTCCGCCATCGTGCTCACCCTCGGCGGCTTCATCGTCGGCTCGGTCGTCTACGCCTGGGCCTACCCGCTCGTCGACACCCTGCCGACGCTCCAGCCGTACGTCCTCGCCGACCACGTCGGCTGGCTGGGCTCGTGGGCGATCACGATCCTGGCGCTGCTGGTGGTCGTCGCGGTGACCCGGGTCGTCCAGGCCCGCCGGGTGCCGCCGCCGGTCGCGCCGGTGCCGACCAGCCGCGGCGCCCTGCGCGCCATCCGCGGCTCCTGGCCGCTGTGGGTCGGCGCGGTCGCCCTCGCCGTGCTGGGCGCCGCCGTCCTGGTGGTGTCCGGCGGTGCGTGGGGCGTGACCAGCGCGTTCACCCTGTGGGGTTCGAAGGCGCTGCAGGCCGTCGGGTTCCACCCGGAGACGTGGGCGTACTGGCAGGAGCCCAAGCAGGCGCAGACGCTCGCCGGTCCGATCCTCACCGACAAGACGAGCCTGACGGACATCGGCATCATGCTGGGTGCCGCGGTGGCCGCGGCCGCCGGAGGCGTGTGGACGCTGCACAGCCGGATCCCGGCGCGTACGGCGATCGCGGCCGTGCTCGGCGGCATCCTGATGGGCGTCGGCGCCCGGCTGGCCGGCGGCTGCAACATCGGCGCCTACCTCGCGGGCATCGCGTCCGGCAGCCTGCACGGGTGGGTGTGGGGGCTGTGCGCCCTCCTCGGAACCTGGGTCGGCCTGCGGGGCCGCGCCGCGTTCGGGCTCGCCAACCCGCGCCGCGACGACAGCGTCTGCTGACCACCCCGTCGAACCCGCCGAACCTCTCGAAGGCCCTCGCTCCGGCGAGGGCCTTCGCGTTGCCAGTGACTTCTGGTTGCCAGTGCCTTCCGGTGGTGGATGACCGGCGTCGGCAAGTGGTTGGCGAAGGTCGGTGGCTGGCGGCGCCCGCTGCCCTGACGGTGCTCTCGTCGTCGCCGTCGAATGTTCACCGTGCCGCTGCGCGCCCGCGCTGTGACATAGGGGATTCCCGTCAACGCTGGCACGGCGGCCTCACGCGCAGTGGAATTGGTGCATGGTCGACTTCGCCCAGGCCGACACCGTCCAGGTCGGCACCGGACCGCTCATCGAGGCCGACGTCGTCGCGGTGGCGCGGTACGCAGCCCGGGTGATCCTCGCCCCCGAGGCGTTGACCGCCCTGGTCGCCGGGCGGGCGGCGGTGAAGCGGCTCGGCTCGTCGACCTCACCGGCGTACGGCATATCCACCGGTTTCGGCGCACTCGCCACCCGGCACATCCCGCCCGAGTCGCGGGCCCGGCTGCAGCGCAGCCTCATCCGTTCCCACGCCGCCGGCTCGGGTCCGGAGACGGAGACCGAGGTGGTCCGGGCGATGATGCTGCTCCGGCTGTCCACCCTCGCCACCGGCCGGACCGGCGTACGGCCGGAGACTGCGGAGGCGCTGCAGGCGCTGCTGAACGCCGGAATCACGCCGGTCGTCCCGGAGCACGGCAGTCTCGGCTGCTCCGGTGACCTCGCCCCGCTGGCACACGTGGCGCTGGCCCTGACCGGCGAGGGCGAGGTCCGTACGGCCGTCGGCTCCGGGCTTGAGTCGGCCGGCCTGGTCCAGCCCGCCGCCCAGGCTCTCGCGGCCGCCGGCATCAGCCCCGTGGTGCTGGGCGAGAAGGAGGGCCTCGCCCTCATCAACGGCACCGACGGCATGCTCGGGATGCTCGTGCTCGCCTGCCACGACCTGGACCGGCTGATCCGGACCGCTGACCTCACCGCCGCGATGAGCGTGGAGGCGCTGCTCGGCACCGACCGTGTGTTCGCGCCCGAACTCCAGGCGCTGCGCCCGCATCCGGGCCCGGTCGCCGCGGCGGCGCACATGCGGGCACTGCTGGCCGGCTCCGCGATCGTGGCCAGTCACGCCGGCCCGGCCGACACCCGCGTCCAGGACGCGTACTCCCTGCGTTGTGCACCACAGGTCAACGGCGCGGCGCGGGACACCCTGGCACACGCGCGTTCGGTGGCGGAGTACGAGCTCGCCTCGGCGATCGACAACCCGGTGGTGCTGCGCGACGGCCGGGTGGAGTCCAACGGCAACTTCCACGGTGCGCCGCTCGCGTACGTGCTCGACTTCCTCGCGATCGTCGCCGCCGACGTGGCGAGCATGTCCGAACGCCGTACCGACCGGTTCCTCGACGTCGCCCGCAACCACGGCCTGCCGGCGTTCCTCGCCGACGACCCGGGCCTGGACTCCGGCCACATGATCGCGCAGTACACCGCGGCGGCGATCGTCAGCGACCTGAAGCGGCTCGCCGTACCGGCCAGCGTGGACTCCATCCCTTCCTCGGCGATGCAGGAGGACCACGTGTCGATGGGCTGGTCGGCCGGCCGCAAGCTGCGGCAGTCGGTCGACGGTCTCACCCGGGTGCTGGCGATCGAGTTGCTGACCGCGGCGCGGGGACTGGACCTGCGGGTGCCGCTGGCGCCGGCACCGGCGACCGCCGCGGCGCTGCGAGAGCTCCGGCTGCGGGTCTTCGGGCCCGGGCCGGACCGGCAGATGTCCCGGGAGATCGACGCTGCGGTGGCCGTGGTCACCGACGGGCTCGCCCTCGCCGCCGCCGACACAGTGGTCGAGCGTGGCGCACTGGCGGAGGGCGGCGGTCCGGACGAGGCTGGTGGGAGCGGCACCGACCAGCCGCACCGACCCCGGCCAGGAGGTTCCGGATGACCCACTCGCCGGCCGACACCCATTCCAGCTGCCCGCGCACGGTGACGGCCCCGCGCGGCGCCACCCTGCACGCTCGCGGCTGGCCGCAGGAGGCGGCGCTGCGGATGCTGCAGAACAACCTCGACCCGGAGGTGGCCGAGCATCCGCAGGACCTCGTTGTGTACGGCGGAAGTGGCCGGGCCGCCCGCGACTGGGCGAGCTTCGACGCCCTGGTGCGCACGCTCACCACGCTGGCCGACGACGAGACGATGCTGGTGCAGTCGGGCCGCCCGGTCGGGGTGCTGCGTACCGACGAGTGGGCGCCGCGGGTGCTGATCGCCAACTCCAACCTGGTGCCGGACTGGGCGACCTGGGAGGAGTTCCGCCGGCTGGAGGCGCTCGGGCTCACGATGTACGGCCAGATGACGGCCGGCTCGTGGATCTACATCGGTACGCAGGGCATTCTGCAGGGCACGTACGAGACGTTCGCCGCGGTCGCGGCCCGGCTCGCCGAGCGCGGCGTCACCCGGCCGGAGGCCGCCGGCTCGCTGGCCGGGACGCTCACCGTCACCGCGGGCCTGGGCGGGATGGGCGGCGCCCAGCCGCTCGCGGTGACCATGAACGGCGGCGTGGTGATCTGCGTGGAGTGCGACGACAGCCGGATCCGCCGCCGCCTCGACCACCGCTACCTCGACGTCCGCGCGGACTCCCTCGACCACGCACTGCGGCTGGCCGAGGAGGCGGTGCGGGCGAGGCGGCCGCTGTCGGTGGGGGTGCTCGGCAACGCGGCCGAGGTGGTGCCGGCGCTGCTCGCGCGAAGCGCCCCGGTCGACGTGGTGACCGACCAGACCTCCGCGCACGACCCGCTGATGTACCTCCCGCTCGGGGTGGGCTTCGACGAGTGGGCCGCCGAGCGCGCGCGTGACCCCGAGGGAATCGTGGAGCGGGCGCGGGAGTCGATGGCCCGTCACGTCGAGGCGATGGTGGGCTTCCTGGACACGGGAGCGGAGGTGTTCGACTACGGCAACTCCATCCGCGACGAGGCCCGCAAGGGCGGGTTGACGCGGGCGTTCGCGTTTCCCGGTTTCGTTCCGGCGTACATCCGGCCGTTGTTCTGCGAGGGCAAGGGGCCGTTTCGCTGGGTGGCGCTGTCCGGCGACCCGGCCGACATCGCGCGGACCGACAAGGCGGTGCTCGAACTCTTCCCCGACAACGAGCCGCTGGCCCGGTGGATCCGGCTGGCCGGCGAGCGGATCCACTTCCAGGGGCTGCCGGCGCGGATCTGCTGGCTCGGCTACGGCGAACGCGACCGGGCCGGGCTACGGTTCAACGAGCTGGTCGCCTCCGGGGAGGTCTCGGCGCCGATCGTGATCGGCCGCGACCACCTCGACGCCGGCTCGGTCGCCTCGCCCTACCGCGAGACCGAGGCGATGGCCGACGGCTCGGACGCGATCGCCGACTGGCCGCTGCTGAACGCGATGGTGAACGTCGCCTCCGGTGCCGCCTGGGTCTCCCTGCACCACGGTGGCGGCGTCGGCATCGGCCGGTCGATCCACGCCGGCCAGGTCACCGTCGCCGACGGAACACCCCTCGCGGCCCGTAAGCTCGCCCGGGTGCTGGGCAACGACCCGGCCACCGGGGTCATCCGGCACGTCGACGCGGGGTACGAACGAGCCGAGGAGACCGCGCGCCGGCTCGGCGTACGCACACCCATGCGGGAAGGGCCGGCGGAAGATTCGGCGGAGGGGTCGGCAGGGGGTTCGGTGGAAGGATCCGTGCAGGCATGACAGCGGCCGGGAGTGGCTCGTTCGGGAACGGCTTCGAGCAGATGTGGAAGGCGCTGGCGCCGATCGGCCGGGACGACCGCACCGGCGGATACCACCGCTACTCGTGGACGCCGGCGCACCAGCAATGCGAGCGGTGGTTCCGGGACGAGGCCGACCGCCGCGACCTGGCGGTGGAGGCCGACGGCAGCGGCAACCTGGTCGCGTGGTGGCGGCCCGATCCCGCGCGGGTGACCGGGGGCGTGGTCACCGGTAGCCACCTGGACTCCGTACCCGACGGCGGTGGCTACGACGGGCCGCTCGGCGTGGTCTCGGCCTTCGCGGCACTGGACGCAATCCGGGCCGGCGCCGCTGACGGGGGAAGCGAGCCGACCCGGCCGCTGGGGATCGCGGTGTTCGCGGAGGAGGAGGGCGCGCGGTTCGGGGTGCCCTGCCTGGGCTCGCGGCTGCTGACCGGAGCGCTGGAGCCGGACCGCGCACGCGGTCTGCGGGACGCCGACGGCGTGTCGCTCACCGACGCGATGGAGCGGGCCGGCGTGGCGGTCGACCTCGGCCCCGCACCCGGCCTGCTGCGCGCGCCGTCGGCGTTCGTCGAACTCCACGTCGAGCAGGGCAGGACACTGGCCGACGTGGGCGCGCCGGTGGCCGTCGCACGGGACATCTGGCCGCACGGACGCTGGCGGTTCGAGTTCGGCGGGCGGGCCGACCATGCCGGGACGACCGCGATGGCCGACCGGCACGACCCGATGCTGACGTACGCCATGACCGCGCTCGCCGCCAACAAGCGTGCCCGGCTCACCACCGCCCGGACGACGTTCGGCCGGGTGCTGGTCGAGCCGAACGCCACCAACGCCGTGCCCTCCCTCGTCCGCGCCTGGCTGGACGCCCGCGCCGCCGACGAGGCGAGCCTGGACGCCCTGGTGGAGGAGATCCGCCGGCAGGCCGGTGACCGCGCCCAGCGCGACGGCACCCGGCTCGAGGTGCACCCGGAGTCGTGGACGCCGCGCGTGGAGTTCGACGTACGCCTGCGCGACCGGGTGGCGGCCCGGCTCGGTTCACCGCCGGTCCTGTCCACCCAGGCCGGCCACGACGCGGGCATCCTCGCCGCCGCCGGGATCCCGTCCGCGATGCTGTTCGTCCGTAATCCCACGGGTGTGTCGCACGCGCCGGAGGAGTACGCCGAACCCTCCGACTGCCTCGCCGGCGTGGACGCGCTGACCGCCGTCCTCGCCGACCTGCTGGCCGGAGAGCCGGACGGGGCCGGCGGATGAGTTCCGGATGAGTTCCGGATGAGCCCCGGATCGAGCGTCGGATGAGTCCGGAGCCGACGGCGTACTGGTGTGCCCTCGCCTGGCTGCCACCCGGCCAGGTCGAGACCGGAGTGCTGGTGGAGGTGGCCGGCACGCGCATCACGGCAGTCCGTACGAACGTCCCGCGACCGCCCGCCTCGGCCGTCAGGTTGCCCGGCCTGACCCTCCCCGGCCTGGCCGACGTGCACTCACACGCATTCCACCGGGCGCTGCGCGGGCGAACCCAGGACCCGGTCGACGGCCCCGGTGGCACCGGCGCCCCCGCCGGTATCGGCACGTTCTGGACCTGGCGGGACCGGATGTACGAGGTCGCCGAGCGGCTGGATCCCGACAATTACTACGACCTCGCCGTCGCGGTGTACGCCGAGCTCGCCCTGGCCGGGATCACCTGCGTCGGGGAGTTCCACTACCTCCACCACGGGCCGGGCGGCCGGCGCTACGACGACCCGAACGCGATGGCCGACATGCTGGTCGCCGCGGCCCGGACCGCCGGGATCCGGATCTGCCTGCTCGACGCGTGCTACCTCACCGGCGGGATCGGCGCTCCGCTGACCGGGGCGCAGGAACGCTTCGGCGACGGGGACGCCGAGCGTTGGGCCGGACGCGTGGACGCGCTGCACGAGAGGTACGCCGGCGCCGACGACGTGTCGATCGGGGCCGCGGTGCACTCGGTCCGCGCCGTACCCGCCGAGCAGTTGCCGACCGTGGCCGCGTGGGCGCATGCCCGGGCCGCGCCGCTGCACGTCCACGTCGCCGAGCAACCCCGCGAGAACACCGACTGCGTTGCGGCGTACGGCATGGATCCGGTACGGCTGCTGTTCGACCGCGGCGTCCTCGGCCCGCGGACCACCGCGGTGCACGCCACGCACCTGGACGACAGTGGCGTCGGCCTGCTCGCGGAGACCGGGACGACCGTGTGCCTGTGTCCCACGACCGAACGCGACCTCGCCGACGGACTCGGCCCCGCGGGTGCGCTGGCCCGGGCCGGCACCACCCTCGTCCTGGGCAGCGACAGCCACGCCGTGGTCGACCTGTTCGCCGAGGCCCGCGCCCTGGAGTGGGGCGAGCGCCTCGCCACCGGCCGTCGCGGCCACTGGCCGGCGTCGGCCCTGCTCACGGCGTGTACCGAGGCGGGCCATCACGCGCTCGGGTTTCCCGACACCGGGGTCATCGAGGCCGGCGCGAGAGCAGACCTGGTGAGCGTCCGGCTGGACTCGGTGCGGACTGCCGGGACGGACCCCGCCCACGCCGCGCAGACGGTGGTGTTCGCCGCCACGGCGGCCGACGTCGACGCGGTGGTCAGCGGCGGTGTGCAGGTGGTGGCCGGTGGCCGGCACCGGCGGGTGGACCACGTCGCGCGCCGACTGGACGCCGCCGTTCGCGCAGTCCTCCCGTGAGCCGAGAGCTTCGCACCCGGTCGATCACATACAGTACTGACATCGCTACAGACCGTAGGCATTCGTCCCCTCTCGTCGGCATTTCGACCCGATGGCGGGGTTTTCCACAGATCTTCCGCTTCCTCCCGCCTGATCTGCCCTAGGCTCCGGTCTGTTCCCTCTCTTCCCAGACGACACCCTCGGGGGGTCCCACGTGAGATCGCGTCGCCTGGTCGGCGGTCTTGCAGCTCTCGCCACCGCTGTCAGCGGTTCGGCGCTTGTTGCCATGGCCGTGCCGGCCAGCGCGGGCTCGAGTACGAGTCCCGCGTTCGCTCGCACCACCACCCCGGACGCAGTCGTGTCGCAGCGCGGCAACGACGGGTCCGTACGCGTCATCGAGCCCAAGGGCGGCACCATCGCCCGCCCCAAGGGCGTGGCCGCCGACGCCAGGCCGGAGACGGCCGCGAAGGCGCACCTGTCCACCTACGCCAAGGCCTTCGGCGTGTCCAGCTCGCAGCTGACGGCGGCCTCGTCGACGAAGCTCGCCAACGGCTCCGCGGTCCGCTTCGACCGCGCCGTCGACGGCGTCCCGGTGTTCGCCGGGCAGTTGGTCGTCGCGCTCGACCAGTCCAACAACCTGCAGTTCATAGTGGGCGAGACCGGTGGCAAGCCCACGCGTTCGTTCCCCAGCGTCGGAAAGCTCCAGGCCAACAAGCTCGCCGGCGTCGCCAAGCAGGTCGTCGCGACCCGCGAGAAGCTCGGATCGACCGCTGGTCTGAAGGTCCGGTCCGAGGGCCGCAACTGGTACGACGGCTCGATTCTCGGTGTGCCCGGTGCCAAGGGCGTCAAGCCGGTCTATACCTACCTCGTCGGCGACGCCCGCCGCGGACTGCAGTACCGCGTTCTCGTCGACGCCTCCACCGGCAAGGCCGCGCTGGCCTACTCGCTGACCGAGCGGGCGCTCAACCGCGTGATCTGCGACGCGAAGCGCCGGGTCGTCGAGGACACCTCCTGCGACGGCGACGCCAACCCCTACGCCCGTGTCGAGGGCCAGGGCCCGTCCAGCGTGGCCGACGTCAACAAGGTCTACGACTTCTTCCACGACACGTCGGTCCGCTACGCGAGCTATGTCAACCTCGACCTGACGAAGCTCATCGGCATCGACTACGGCGACGGCAAGGGCAAGGCCCTTCGGGCCACGGTGCGCGTCTGCACCTCCGACCCCAACGGCTGCCCGTTCGCCAACGCCTACTGGGACGGCCAGCAGATGGTCTTCGGCGAGGGCGTGACCACCGACGACGTGACGGGGCACGAGCTGACCCACGGCGTCACCGAGCGCACCGCCGCCCTGGCGTACCTCTACCAGTCCGGTGCGATCAACGAGGGCCTGTCCGACGCGTGGGGTGAGATCGTCGACCTCACCAACGGAAGCGCCGACGACACCGCGGCCAACCGCTGGAAGATCGGCGAGGGCTCGTCCCTCGGCGTGATCCGGGACATGAAGAACCCCACCGCCTACGACCAGCCCGACAAGATGACCTCCGGCATGTGGTTCGACGACGTCGACTTCGAGGACAACGGCGGCGTCCACTACAACAGCGGGGTCTTCAACAAGTCGGTCTACCTGATCGCCGACGGCGCGTCCTTCAACGGCTACACGGTCCGCGGCCTGGGCCTGGCGAAGACCGCGAAGATTCTCTGGACGACCCAGAACCTCCTCGCCCCGGGCGCGGACTACAAGGACGTCTTCTACACCATGCCGCTGGCCTGCCGGAAGAACATCGGCCAGGCGGGCAGCTACATCACCGAGGACGACTGCCAGCAGGTCGACAACGCGGTCCGGGCCACCGAGATGTACAAGGACCCGGTGCAGGGGAGCGCCAAGAACGTCAACTACTGCGCGAACGGCAAGTCGCCCCAGGCCAGCTACACCGAGGGCTTCGAGTCCAAGAGCGGTGGCTGGACGTTCGGGGGTAGCTGGGTGCTCTCCAGCGAGGTCGGCCTTCCCTACGCCACCGTCGGCGACGAGTCCGCGGTCGCATGGACCAGCGCGGGCGACAACGTCCTGCTGACCCAGAAGACGGGCGTGAAGATCCCGGCTGGTTCGTACCTCCGCTTCGACCACGCCTACCTGCTCGCGAACGGCGACGGCGCGAGGATCGAGTACAACACAGGCTCGGGCTGGCACGGAATGGCTGCTCTGCCCAACGTCAACGGCGAGGACACCCCGGCAGCTGAGTTCGGCGGCCTGAAGAGCTTCGCGGGAACGTCCAACGGGTTCGGCGGGACGCGGTACGACCTGTCCAGCCTGGCGGGCAAGACCGTGCAGTTCCGCTTCCACTCCAAGGTGGGCACGGACGACTCCGCCTGGTGGGTCGACAACCTGAAGATCTACTCCTGCAGCTGAGTCGCGGCGCACCTGTCGCGTAACCGAGGAACGACGGCCTCGGTACCAACCGGAAACCCGGTTGGTACCGAGGCCGTTTCGCGTGTGCCGGTTCGCCCCTGTCGCGTCGAGCCGAACGTCGCTGCGCGTTCCGGTCACCTCGAGCGAAGCGAGCTGGCGCACAGTAACCGTGCCGTCATGTCCGGTTTCTGGTATCTCGGGCCCACCTGGGTTGCACCGCCCCGTGGGTATCCAAATCGCCCGATTTGCCACTAGGCTCCTCGGGCACCTGTATGCGCGTTCCGATCTCCTCTCGGCACGCAAGGTCACGTCACATTCCGGACTGATGGGGGTTCCTAGTGAAGTACCGACGCACAGTCGGCGGTATCGCCGCCCTGGCGACGGTCGTCAGCGGGAGTGCTTTGGCGCTCGCCGCACCGTCATATGCCGGCACGATGTCCGGCCCGAGCTTCCTGCCCAAGAAGGCGGACAGCTCGATCAAGGTTCTAGAGGGTTCCGACGGCGACGTCACCGGCATCGCGGCCAAGGGGGCGGCGATCAAGCTGCCGAAGGGTTCGTCGGAGTCTCCGAGGGTCGCTGCCAAGCAGCACCTGCAGAACTTCGCGGGCAAGCTCGGCGTCGACGCGGCCCAGATGAAGACCGTCAGGTCCCAGCAGGTCGACGGCGGCAACGTCGTTCGCATGCAGCAGGAGATCAACGGCATTCCGGTCGTCGCCGGTGAGCTGGTCGCGTCCCTCGACAAGCAGAACAACCTCGAGGCGCTGCTCGGCAAGACCGCCAAGGGTTCGGTGCAGGCGCCGAAGAAGCAGTTCAGTGCCGTGGCGAGCGGGATCGCGGCGCGCAAGTACGTCGCCAAGAAGGCGGACGTCTCCGCCGGCAAGCTCGAGGTCAAGAACGAGGGTCGCTGGATCTACAACCCCTCGCTGCTCGGTGCGCCCGGTGCGCCGATCAACCGCGAGACGCTGAAGTTCCAGGTCAACACCCCCGACCACGCCGTCGACTACACCGTCTTCGTCGACAGCGGCTTCAACTCCGTCGCGCTGGCCGTCAGCAACAACCACGCGGCGCTCAAGCGCGACATCTGCGACCTGAACAACAAGGACGCTGGTGACCTCGACGGCGCCAAGTGCGACGGGACCACCAACAAGTACACCCGCCGCGAGGGGGGTGCGAAGTCCGGCATCGCCGACGTCGACAAGGTGTACGACAACCTCGGCGTCGTCTCCAGGTGGTACGCCTCCTACGCCGGCCTGGACGTCTCGGCGTTCATCGGCGGCAGCAGCAAGACGCTGAGGGCCTCCACCCGGACCTGCCTGTCGCAGCTGCAGCCGGGTTGCCCCCTGGCCAACGCCTTCTGGAGCGACGGCATCGGTCAGATGGTCTACGGCGAGGGCGTGACCGGCCTCGACGTGACCGGCCACGAGCTGACCCACGGCGTGACCTCGCACACCTCCGCGCTCTACTACGCCTACCAGTCGGGCGCGATCAACGAGTCGATCTCCGACACGATGGGTGAGCTGATCGACCTGGCCGCCAATCCCGGCAAGGCCGGCAGCGACCAGGGCTGGCTGATCGGTGAGGACGAGGACCCGGCGTCGCCGGACCTGCCCGCGCCGCTGCGCAGCATGAAGGACCCGACGAAGTACGACCAGCCTGACCGGCTGACCTCCTCGCTGTGGACTGCCGACCAGCAGTACCGCGACAGCGGTGGCGTGCACACCAACAGCGGGCCGGGCAACAAGACCGCCTACCTGCTGACCCAGGGCGACACCTTCAACGGCTACACCATTCGTGGCATCGGCCTGGCGAAGGCGTTCAAGATCTACTGGACCGCCGAAAACCTGATGACCTCGGGTACGGACTACAAGGATCTGTTCAACGTCCTGCCGCTGTCCTGCCGCAAGAACATCGGCAAGACCGGCACCTACATCACCGAGGACGACTGCGCCCAGGTCGACAAGGCCGTCCGCGCGACCGAGCTCTACAAGGACCCGGCCAACGGCGCCCCGGTTGCCACGCCCTACTGCACCGTCGGCAACGTGAAGACGTCCTACGTCCAGACCTTCGACTCCGCGCCGTCTGACTGGACGCTCGACCCGACCGGTGGCAACGGCCTGATGAACGCGGACCTCGAGTTCGATTACGTCAACACCGGTAAGGACGCTCTGGGTCTGTTCACCCAGCCCGGTGTCGAGAGCGGCACGGCGACGTCGGCCGGCAAGAAGATCCCCGCCGGCAGCTGGCTGCGGATCGACTACGCCACCCTGTTCAGCCTCTACCAGCCCTCCGCTGGTGCCACCGCCAAGCTCCAGTACAACGACGGCAGTGGCTGGAAGGACGGCAGCACGCTGACCGGTTCGGTCAACCCGGGCCCGTGGACCCAGCACGACTCCCACGGCTGGGCCTCGGCGAAGTACAACCTGTCGACCCTGGCCGGAAAGACCGTGAGGTTCCAGATCTCGGTCAAGGATGTCTCCAACGACAACCAGGCGTCGCTGATGGGTGTGGACAACTTCAAGATCTACACCTGCGCATGACCGACGCTCGGGTGGTCGGCCGGTGAGGTTCCGCGTCAGCGGAGCCTCCGGCAGGAGTAGCCACTCGTAGTCACCGCACCACGAGCCGAGAGGGCCCCGAGATCGCCACTGGTGATCTCGGGGCCCTCTCGCATGTCCGCCTGCTGCCTGCGCCGGGCGGGCGGCGGGCACCCTGAGCTGGGGCTTCGTACTCGCGGGGGTACCCGGACGCGACCCTGAGACGACCCTGAACTTGAGCCGAGCTGACTCACCTCTGTTGACTGAAGCGCACTAGGTCGGCAATATTGAGCCGGTTGCACTCAAGGGTGACAGGTCGGGCCTCGGCCGTCCCGCCCGCGGGGGGCGACACCAGCACGATCGCGCAAGCGCATCGCACACACACAACACCAGATCCATCCGCGCGGCGTCCGCCGGGCGGCTCTCAACTCGGAGGCTTGTGGTTATGTCTCGTTCGGTCGGTATCGATCTTGGTACGACGAATTCTGTGGTGGCGGTTCTTGAGGGTGGGGAGCCGACGGTT